>NZ_JAPFGX010000019.1:0-55870 GCF_059803575.1 Sphingomonas sp. URJC2 | reverse complement strand
GGCCCGGCCCGCGCCGCGCCCGCCCGCCGCCGCCCGCCCGCGCGCGCTGTCGGTCACCGATCTTGATCGGCTGAAGGCCGATCCCTTCGCCTTTTACGCGCAGGCAATGCTGCGGCTGCGGCGGATCGAGCCGGTCGATGCCGAACCCAGCCCCGCCTGGCGCGGCACGATGGTGCATGATGTGCTGGAAAAATGGTCGTTGGAGGATGGCGGCGATCCGGCGCGGCTGCACGCCCGGGCGCAGGCGATGCTCGCGTCGCTGGGCGCGCACCCGCTGCTGCGCGCGCTTTGGCAGCCCCGGCTGATGGCGGCGATTGACTGGATCGCCGCCACCATGGCCGCGCAGATGGCCGAGGGGCGGCGGGTGATCGCGGTCGAGGCGCGCGGCGAGATCGAGACGGCGGGCATCACCCTGTCCGGCCGGGCCGACCGGATCGACCGGCTGCCCGATGGCGGCCTGGCGATCATCGATTACAAGACCGGGGCCGCCCCCAATGGCCGCACGGTCAGCGCCGGTTTTGCCCAGCAACTGGGGCTGATCGGCCTTATGGCCGAACGCGGCGGCTTTGCCGGGATTACCGGGCAGGCGGTGGCGTTTGATTATTGGTCGCTTGCCCGCAACAAGGCGGGCGGCTTTGGCGCGATCAGCTCGCCCGTTGATCCGGCGGGCAAGCGCGGGCGGGTGCGCAGCGATGCGTTCGTCGCGCATGCCGCGCACCAGCTGGAGGATGCGGTCGGCCGCTGGCTGACCGGCGACCAGCCTTTTACCGCCAAGCTGCATCCCGAACGCGCACCTTATGGCGATTATGACCAGCTGATGCGGCTCGACGAATGGTATGGCCGCGACAGTGGCGAGGGGGCGGCATGATCCGCCCGCTGCCCCGGCTGATCGCCGAACAGGGGGCCGCATCCGATCCGCGCGGTCAGGTGTGGCTGTCCGCCTCGGCCGGCACCGGCAAGACGCAGGTGCTGGTCGCGCGGGTGCTGCGGCTGCTGCTGCGCCCGCACGCCGATCCGGCGGCGATCCTGTGCCTGACCTTTACCAAGGCGGGCGCGGCCGAAATGGCCAACCGGCTGAGCGAGCGGCTGGCGCATTGGGTGCGGCTGAGCGAGGCCGAGCTGCGCAAGGAGCTGTTCAATCTGGGCGAACAGCATCTCGATGCCGCGCTGATCGCCCGCGCGCGCAGCCTGTTCGCGCGGGTGCTCGATGCGCGCGGCGGCGGCCTCAGGATCCAGACCATCCATGCCTTTGCGCAAAGTCTGCTCGGCAGCTTTCCGCTCGAAGCCGGGCTGGCCCCCGGCTTTCGCCCGCTTGAAGGGCGCGAGGAAGCGGCACTTGCCCGGCAGGTGCTGGCCGGTCTGGTCGCCGCTGCCGATGCGCGCGGCGACGCGCTGATCGGCGCGTTGCAGGCGCTGAGCGAAAGGCTGGGCGAGGACGGGGCGGAGGCGTTTCTGCGCGATGCCGCCCGCGCGCCCGAAGCGCTGGCGCAGCTGCCGGCGGATATCGGCGCGTTCATGCGCGCGGCGTTCGACCTGCCGGCGGGCGACGTCGAGGCCTGGCTGGCGGCGCAGCTGGGCGATGATGCGTTCGACATGAACGCTCTGGCACAACTCGCCGCGCTCAACCGCGACTGGGGCACGACGACCGGGCTGAAGCGCGCCGACATCATCGCTGCCTGGCGCGCGCGCGATCCCGCCGGGCGCGCGGCGACGCTGGCCGAGCTGCATTCGGTCTGGGCGACCGCCAAGGGCGAGCTGCAATCCTTTGCCCCCGGCCGCGCGCCCAAGGCGCAGATCGACAGTTATCGCCCGCTTGCCACCCGGCTGTTCGAACGGGTGGCGGCGATGATCGCGGCGGTCGGCGCGGCGCGGCTGGCGGACGGCTTTGCCGCCGCGCTGACCGCCGGGCGCGCTTATGCCGAGGCATGGGCGCAGGCCAAGGCGGCGGCGGGCCGGGTGGATTTCGACGATCTGATCCGCGCGACGCTGCGCCTGCTCGACCAGCCCGGCATCGCCGAGTGGATCGGCTACAAGCTCGATCAGACCACCGATCATGTGCTGGTCGACGAGGCGCAGGACACCAATGCCCGGCAATGGGATATTGTTCGTGCGCTGACCGCCGAATTCTTCGCCGGCGAGGGCGCGCGCGGCGGGGCGGTGCGGACGATCTTTTCGGTCGGCGACCACAAACAGGCGATTTTCGGTTTTCAGGGCACCGATCCGCGCTTTTTCGCCGCCGCGCGCGACGAATTCGCCCGGCTGGCCGAGGCGGCGGGGCAGGCCTTTGCCGATCTGTCGCTCAGCCGTTCGTTCCGCACCGCCCCGGCAGTGCTCGAACTGGTCGACGCCACGATAGATAGCTTGCCCGACGGCGCGCTGGGCGACGGGGTGGCGCTGGCGCCGCATGTCAGCGCGCGGCCCGGCCCCGGGCTGGTCACGCTGCTGCCGCCGGTGCGGCTGGGCGGGGACGGGGAGGATGGCTCCGGCGACGACGATCCCGGCCCCGAGGACGAAGCTGGCGACGGGGAGGATGACGGCGACAGCAGCGATGCCGGCGAGGAGGGCTGGGTCAGCCGTCCCGAACGCATCTGGGCCGGGGCGCTGGCGCGGCGGCTGCGCCAATGGCTGGGCATCGGGCCGGATGCGCGCCCGCTGATGATCGGCGGCGGCAGCCATGGCGCGGTGCGGCCGCTGTCGCCGGGCGATGTCATGATCCTCGTGCGCAAGCGCGGCAGCCTCGCGGCGCTGATCGTCGCGCGCCTTTATGCCGAAGGCGTGCCGGTGGCGGGGGTCGACCGGCTGCGGCTGAACGCGCCGCTGGCGGTGCGCGACCTGCTGGCGGCGGCGCGGTTTGCGCTCCAGCCCGATGATGATCTCAACCTCGCGGCGTTGCTCGTCTCGCCTTTGATCGGTTGGAGCCAGGAGCGGCTGCTCGACATCGCCGCGCCCCGGCGCGGGCGGCTATGGGCGGCGGTGCGCGCCGGCGGCGGCGGGACGCTCGACGCGCTGACCGCGATCCAGAATGCCGCCGATTTCGTCACCCCCTACCGGTTTTTCGAGGGGCTGTTGTCCGGCCCGCTGCGCGGGCGGCACCGGCTGCTCGCGCGGCTGGGCGAGGAAGCGCGCGACCCGATCGAGGAATTGCTGTCGGCGGCGCTGGCGTTCGAGGGGCAGGCCAATCCGTCGCTGCAACGCTTTCTCGACTGGTTCGACCGCGGCGATGTGGAAATCGTCCGCGATCCGGCGCACCAGCCTGCCGCCGTCCGGGTGATGACCGCCCATGCTTCCAAGGGCTTGCAGGCGCCGATGGTGATCCTTGCCGATGCGACCACCAATCCCGACGGCAATCGCCGCACGCGGATCGACTGGCATGCGCCGGGCCTTGATGCGCCGCTGCCGCTGTTCCGGCCGCGCAAGGCCGAGGTGCCGCCCGCGCTCGCCGCGGACATTGACGAGGCCGAACGCCGCGACCGGGCCGAGCATTGGCGGCTGCTCTATGTCGCGATGACCCGCGCCGAACAAAGGCTGGTGGTCGGCGGGGCGCTCGGCCCGCGCGCGCGCGGCCGGGTGCCGGCCGACAGCTGGTATGCCGCGGTCGAACGGGCGATGGACGCGCTTCAAGCCCCCGCCGATGATGAAGCCGGCGGCGCGCGGCGCGACTGGGCGGGGCAGCAGCCCGAGCCGTTCGGCGATGCGCCGGGCGCGGGCCGGGCGGCGTCCGCCATTGTTGCGGCCGCGCCGGACCCGCTGCCTGACTGGCTGTTGCGCCCGGCCCCGGAAGAGGCGCAGCCGCCCCGGCCGCTCGCGCCATCGGCGCTGGGGGAGGATGATGCCGCCGATCCGCCGCCCGGCCCGGCGCTGCGCGCCGCCGCCGAGCGCGGGCGGCTGCTCCACGCGCTGTTCGAACGGCTGCCGGCGGTGGCTGAGGCTGAGCGGCGGATCGTCGCCGAGCGCTGGCTGGCGGGGGCGGGCGGGGTGGCCGATGCCGCGCTGCGCGCGCTGCTCGTTGATCAGGCATGCGGGGTGATCGCCGATCCGCGCTTCGCCCGGGTGTTCGCGCCCGATGCGCTGGCCGAAGCGCCGATTGCCGCGGTGGTTGCCGGGCGGGTGGTGGCCGGAACGGTCGACCGGCTGTGCGTCGCCGATGACCGGGTGCTGGTCGTCGATTTCAAGACCAGCCGCCGCGCGCCGCTGACGCTGGCCGACGCGCCCGAAGCGCATCTGCGCCAAATGGCCGCCTATGCCGCCGCGCTGGCCGAGATCTTTCCCGGCCGGCGGATCGAGGCGGGGCTGCTCTACACCGCCGCCCCGGTGCTGCTGACGCTCGATCCGGCGACGCTCGATCGCTTCAAGCCGGTGTTTCAGCCCTGACAGCGATGCTTGGGCGCGCGCCATTGAGCGGGGGCGCGCAACTGCCTAAATGAGCCGCGAAGGAGATTCATGATGGCAACCAAGGAAATCAGCGACGCCAGCTTCGAGGCCGATGTGCTCAAGGCCGACAAGCCCGTGCTGGTCGATTTCTGGGCCGAATGGTGCGGCCCGTGCAAGCAGATCGGCCCGGCGCTCGAAGAGCTGTCGGACGAGCTGGGCGAGAAGGTGACCATCGCCAAGCTCAACATCGACGATCATCCCGATGCGCCGGTGAAATATGGCGTGCGCGGCATTCCGACGATGATCCTGTTCAAGAACGGCGTCGCCGCCGCGACCAAGGTCGGCGCTGCGCCCAAGAGCCAGATCAAGGGCTGGCTGGAAGGCGAGCTGTAAACCCGGAGCGTGGTTTGTGGTGAGGAGCCGGGGGGCGTGTTTATCCCGGCACCGGCTCCCACCCACTACTCGCAGTGCGGCCCCTATTTTGCCCGCGATCAGCTGCGATAATCGGCGTTGATCGAGATATAGCCATGGGTCAGGTCGCACGTCCAAACGGTTGCGCGGCCGCCGCCCAGGCCCAGATCGACGCCGATTTCGACCTCTTCGCCCTTCAGATGCGCGGCCACCGGGGCTTCGTCATAGCCCTCGACCGCAGCGCCTGAACGCGCGACCAGCGTCGCGCCGAAACGGATCGCCAGCCGGTCGCGCTCCGCCGGTTCGCCGGCCTTGCCGACCGCCATCACCACCCGGCCCCAATTCGCATCCTCGCCCGCCACCGCCGTCTTGACGAGCGGCGAGTTGGCGATGCTGAGCGCGACGCGCCGGGCGCTGTCGTCGCTCGCCGCGCCCTCGACCGTCACGGTGATGAACTTGCGCGCCCCTTCGCCGTCGCGCACGACCAGCTGGGCGAGCGTCCGGCACAATGCCCCCAGCGCGGCGCGGAACGCATCGGCCCCGGGGCTGTCGTCACTCTCGATCTGCGCATGGCCGGCCGCCCCGGTCGCAAAGGCGAGAACGGTGTCGGACGTCGAGGTATCGCCATCGACGGTGATGCACGAAAAACTGCGCTGATTGGCGTCGGCAAGTGCCGCCTGCAGAAAGGCCGGGCTGACAGCGGCATCGGTGACGATGAAGCCCAGCATCGTCGCCATATCGGGCGCGATCATCCCCGAACCCTTGATGACGCCGACCAAAGTTACCGTCCGGCCATCGACGATGGCGGTTTCGCACGCCCCCTTGGCAAAGGTGTCGGTGGTGCCGATCGCCTCCGCCATTGCCCGCCACGAACAGTCGGGTGCTGCAAAGGCGGCGTCGATCCCGGCTTCGGCCCGGTCGATGGGCAGCGGCACGCCGATCACCCCGGTCGAGGCGGTGAACACTTCGTCGGTCCGGCAGCCGAGCCGTTCGGCGACCCGTGCGGTGACCGCCGCCACCGCCGCGCGGCCGCGCGCGCCGGTAAAGGCGTTGGAGTTGCCGGCATTGACCACCAGCGCCCGCGCCCGGCCGCCCGCCAGCGCCGCCCGGCACCATTCGACCTCGGGCGACGGGCACAGGCTGCGCGTCAGCACGCCCGCCACCGCCGTGCCGGGGGCAAGGCGCAGCAGCGTGATGTCGTTGCGGTCCCAGTCCTTGTAACCGGCACACGCGACGCTGTGCGTCGCGCCGGCAACCGGCGGCAGGTCGGGAAAGGGGCGGGCGAGGGGCGAAACGCTGGTCGACATGGCTGCGCCATGGCGTTCCCAGGTCCTGCTGGCAAGACCGGCGCGCGCCGCCCGCATCCGCGCGCGTTGACCGGGCGTTCATCCCGGCCCGGCTAGAGCGGGCGGCGCGTGCCGGTCATGAAAATCATTGGCGAAGCGCGTGGGGCGGATTATGTCCGCTCGGGCATGGGCGAATGCCCGTCAGCTGGGATGGCGACACCTTTGGAATTTTTCCTTCTCCTCACTGCCCTGTTTGCCGGACTGACCGGCCTTGGCGGCCACCGGGTCGATGCCGGTGCGCGCGGGGAACAGGTGGCGATGGTGTCGGCCCCGCGTGCGGCCGTTCAGGCGGCGGCATGGGCGGTGCGCGCGGTGCGCCCGGCGCTTGCGTTCGCCGTGCGGCCCGATGCGCGGCGGGTGGCCATCATGCTGGCGCTGCCGCGCGCCATGCGCCTGCCAGCCCAGCCGCGACCCGTGCCGGAGCGCCGGCGCGAATAGCGCCTGCCGCGCCGGTGCACTGGCACCGGCGGTATCATTTCTTGCGCGGCGTCCGGGCACCGAGTTGCGCGTGCGGGCCGCAGCTTTCCGACCATTTCGATTTGCAGACAGGATCATCCCATGCTCGGCGCCATCGCCAAGGCCATTTTCGGGTCGTCGAACGACCGCTACGTCAAATCGCTCCAGCCGCTGATCGCGCGCATCGCCGGGTTCGAAAAGAACATGGAGGCGATGACCGACGACGAGCTGTCGAACCAGACCGTGCTGTTCCGCCAGCGTCTGGCGGGCGGCGAGACGCTCGACAGCCTGTTGCCCGAAGCCTTTGCCACGGTGCGCGAGGCCGCGCGCCGCACGCTCGGCCAGCGCCATTATGATGTGCAGATGATCGGCGGGATCGTGCTGCATCGCGGCGAGATCGCCGAAATGCGCACCGGCGAGGGCAAGACGCTGGTGGCCACCTTGGCCACCTATCTGAACGCGCTGCCCGGCAAGGGCGTGCATGTCGTGACCGTCAACGACTATCTGGCGCGGCGCGACGCCGAATGGATGGGGCAGGTCTATCGCTTTCTCGGCCTGACGGTCGGCGTGATCGTGCCCAATCTCAACGACACGCAGCGGCGCGAGGCCTATGCCGCCGACATCACCTATGGCACGAACAACGAGTTCGGCTTCGACTATCTGCGCGACAACATGAAATATGACCGCGCCCAGATGGTGCAGCGGCCGTTCAACTTCGCCATCGTCGATGAAGTCGATTCGATCCTGATCGACGAGGCGCGCACCCCGCTGATCATCTCCGGCCCGACCGACGACAAGTCGGAGCTTTACATCGCGGTCGACGCGATCGTGAAGCAGCTGGTCGCCGAGGATTATGAGCTGGATGAAAAGCAGAAGTCGATCATCCTGACCGAAGACGGCACCGAAAAGGCCGAACGGCTGCTGGAAGGGGCCGGGCTGCTGCACGGTGCCAATCTGTATGATTTCGAAAACACCCAGGTCGTTCATCACCTGAATCAGGCGCTGCGCGCCAATGTGATGTTCAAGCGCGACATCGATTACATCGTGCGCGGCGGCAAGGTGGTGATCATCGACGAGTTCACCGGCCGCATGATGGACGGGCGGCGCTGGTCGGACGGGCTGCATCAGGCGGTCGAGGCCAAGGAAGGCGTCAATATCGAGCCGGAAAACCAGACGCTGGCATCGGTCACCTTCCAGAATTATTTCCGCATGTATCCGAAGCTTGGCGGGATGACCGGCACCGCCGCCACCGAGGCGGGCGAGTTTCACGACATCTACAAGCTGAACGTCGTCACCATCCCGACCAACCTGCCGGTCAGCCGCGTCGACGAGGACGATCAGTTCTACAAGAACATCAAGGACAAATTCGCCGCCATCGCCAAGTCGATCGAGGAACATTCGAGCAAGGGCCAGCCGGTGCTGGTCGGCACGGTGTCGATCGAAAAGTCGGAGATGCTGTCCGAATATCTGCGCCAGCTCAACGTCCCGCACAATGTGCTCAACGCCCGCTTCCACGAGCAGGAGGCGCATATCGTCGCCCAGGCCGGGCGGCTGGGGGCGGTGACCATCGCCACCAACATGGCCGGGCGCGGCACCGACATCCAGCTGGGCGGCAATGTCGAGTTCCGCATCGATGACGAGCTGAAGGACCTGCCCGAAGGGCCGGAGCGCGAGGCGGCGATTGCCCGCATCAAGCGCGAAGTGGCCGAAGAGCGCGAAAAGGTGCGCGCGGCAGGCGGGCTGTTCGTGCTCGGCACCGAGCGGCACGAAAGCCGGCGCATCGACAACCAGCTGCGCGGCCGTTCGGGCCGTCAGGGCGATCCGGGGCTGAGCCGTTTCTATCTGTCGCTCGACGATGATCTGCTGCGCATCTTCGGTCCCGATACGATGTTCGCCAAGATGATGAACGCCAATCTGGCGGATGGCGAGGCCATCGGCTCGCGCTGGCTCAACAAGGCCATCGAGACCGCGCAGAAAAAGGTCGAAGGGCGCAACTACGACATCCGCAAGCAGCTGCTCGAATATGACGACGTCATGAACGATCAGCGCAAGGTGATCTATGAACAGCGCACCGACATCATGGATGCCGAGACGCTGGACGATGTCGTCACCGACATGCGCCACGACACGGTGAACACGCTGGTCGCCGCTGCCTGCCCGCCGGGCAGCTATCCCGAACAATGGGATGTGGCCGGGCTGACCGAAACCGTGGCCGCGACGCTCAATCTTCAGGCCCCGATTGCCGATTGGGTGAAGGAAGAGGCGGTCGAACCGGAAATGATCGAGGAGCGGCTGCGCACGATGCTCGACGCCGAGATGGCGGCCAAGGCCGCCGATCTCGAGGCCGACACCTGGACGCAGGTGGAAAAGAGCATCCTGCTGCAAACGCTCGACCATCACTGGAAGGAGCATCTGGCGACGCTCGATGCGCTGCGTCAGGTCGTCCATCTGCGCGCCTATGCGCAGAAGACGCCGATCAACGAATATAAGCAGGAAGCCTTTGCGCTGTTCGAGCGCATGCTCGAGGTGATCCGCGAGGATGTGACCCGCACGCTCGCCTTTGCCCGCTTCATGCCGCAGGAGCCGGCGCCGCCGCTGCCGGCCATGCCCGACATCTTCACCACCCATATCGATCCGCTGACCGGCGAGGATGACAGCCGCGGCCTCGACCCGAACGGGCTGGTCACCACCCGGCTGCCGCCGCTCCAGATCGTGCAGCCGGACATGGGTGAGGAGCTGGGCGACGATCCCGCCGGGTGGGAGGGCCGGGTGAGCCGCAACGCGCCCTGCCCGTGCGGTTCGGGGCTGAAATACAAGCATTGCCACGGCGCGCTGTGACGCGCCCGGCGCGGGCGGGGTAGGGCAATCATGCCCGGCCCCGTCGCCCCCTGGGCGATGTCGGCGGGCCCGGCCCTCTGGCCGCTCGCCGGGGGCTTTGCGCTCACCGCCGCTCTCTATGCCAGTGTCGGGTTTGGCGGCGGCTCGACCTATGCCGCGCTGCTCGCGCTGTCGGGCTTCGACTATCGGCTGCTGCCGGCGATTGCGCTCAGCTGCAATCTGATTGTCGTCACCGGCGGCACGATCCGCTTTGCCGCTGCCCGGCAGCTGCCATGGCGGCGGGCGCTCCCGCTCGCCGCCATCGCCGCCCCCTTTGCCTGGGCGGGCGGGCTGACCCCGGTTGCGGAGCGGCTGTTCCTCGGGCTGCTCGGCATCTCGTTGCTGGTCGCGGCACTCGCCCTGCTGCTTGCCCCGCCGCATTCGGCGGCCCCATCGCGCGATGATGCGCGCCCGGCGTGGCGCGAGCCGGTGATCGGGGCCGGGATTGGCTATCTGTCGGGGCTGGTCGGCATTGGCGGGGGGATTTTCCTTGCCCCGGTGCTGCATCTGACGCGCTGGGCACCGCCGCGTCAGGTGGCGGCGACCGCGTCGCTGTTCATTCTCGTCAACTCGCTCGCCGGGCTGGCCGGGCAGGTGCAGAAGCTTGCCGGGGCCGGGCTGGCGGGCGCGGCCGCCGGGGCATGGCCGCTTGCGCTTGCGGTGCTGGTCGGCGGGCAGATCGGCGCGTTCGCCGGAGCGCGGCTGATGGGCGAGGCGCTGGTCAGGCGGCTGACCGGGCTGCTGATCCTGTATGTCGCGCTGCGGCTGATCGCGCAGGTGGCGGGTTTTTAGATTAACCCCCACGCGCCGAGCGCGAGCCGCGCGCCAATGGCGATGACGACGAGCGCAAAGCCGGTTTCGATCAGCCGTTTCTGCCCGGCAAGCCGGCTGCCGAGCAGGATCCCCGCTGCCGCCCCCGGCACGCCGCCCGCGACCATCAGCGCGGCAACCGCCCAGTCGACCCGGCCGGACAGCGCATAGGACAGGGTGGTGCCCGCGCCGAACAGCGCGACGGCGACCAGCGAGGTGGCGACCGCATTGGCCATCGGCATGCGGGTGGCGAGCATCAGCCCCGGCACGATCAGAAACCCGCCGCCAATGCCGAAAAATCCCGACAAAAGCCCGACCGCCAGCCCGATCGGCACCAGCCGGGGCAGCAGCCGGGGGGCGGTGTCGCGCGTCAGCCGGACATCGGGGTCCTGCCCGCCACGCCGGGGGCGCAGCATCGCCGCGCCGATCACCACCATCAGCAGCCCGAACAGGCCGAGCAGCCGCGCACCGTCCATCGCCTTGCCGGCTTCAGCCCCGATCAGCGTGCCGGCAAGGCCTGATGCGGCAAAGGTCGCCGCGCAGGGCCATTTGACGCGCCCCGCCCGCGCATGGCCGGCCAGCCCGGCAAGCGCATTGAGCGTGACCGCAACCGCGCCGGTGCCGATCGCGACATGCGGCGAGGCGATGCCGACGACCGAGACGAGCAGCGGCGTCGCCAGAATCGATCCGCCGCCGCCGATCAGCCCCAGCACAAGGCCGATGAGCGCGCCGGCCCCCAGAGCAGCGGCGGTCGGGTCCATCGTCTCAGGCCCGTGCCCGGCGGTTCCACGGCATCAGGCCGAGCAGCCGCGCCATGCCGCACCAGCCGGTCACGCCGGCAAAGGTGAGGCCGCAGCCGACAAAGGCCGACAGCGCGATGAAGCCCGGCGCGACGGTGAGGCCGAGGATCAGCCCGGTCAGGATCAGCAGCCCGGCGGCGATCTGCACCTGACGCATCAGCTCGATCGGCTGGCCGGCCTCCTTGATGACCGGCAGGCCGGCCTTGCGCCACCCCTCCAGCCCGCCTTCGAGCACATAGGCCGGGCAGGGCGACGCGGCATCGAGCCGGCGGGCATGCGCCGCCGTGCGCGCCCCCGAGCGGCAATGGTAGATGATCGCCGGGGCGGTGCCGGGATCGATCGGCACCAGCCGCGACAGCGGCATGTTGCGCGCGCCGGGCAGGCGGGTGCGCGCATGTTCGTCCGCCTCGCGGACATCGACGAGCAGCGCACCGCGCGCGATCAGCGCCCGCGCATCCGTGGGAGAAATCTGGGTCGGGGAGATCGGGGTCATGTCACTTCGCCTCGCAATAGAGTTGATACAGGGTGGCGAGCAGCGTCTCGATGCGCGGATCGGCGATCCGGTACCAGAGCGACTGGCCGTCGCGCCGGAACGTCACCAGCCCTTCGTCGCGCATCCGCGCGAGATGCTGCGACAGCGCCGACTGGGACAGGCCGGCCTGATCGGCCAGATCGCCGACCGTCATCTCGCCCTGTTCGACCAGACGGCACAGCACCATCAGCCGGCGCTGGTTGGCGACCGCCTTCAGAATGTCGGCCACCATCGCGGCATTGGCCTCGAAATCGGCCATCGCCAGCGGCGGATGGATGGGCAGGGGAACGGCAGACGACATCGGGACGCTTCTCCATTAGCACTTGCTAAATAAGACGATGCTAATATATTGTCAAGCACAGCCGCAGAAGCCGCCGGCTACCGGCCGCGCGCGCAGGAGGAGAATGGCCATGACCGCCACCATCACCGCCTTTTTCGACGAACCGACCAACACCGTCAGCTATCTGGTCATCGACCCCGAAACCCGCGATGCCGCCGTGATCGATCCGGTGCTCGATTATGATGCCGGGGCCGGCACGGTCGACATCGCCTCGGCCGACCGCATCCTCGCCGCGGCCGCCGCTGCCGGGGCGCGGATCACCTGGGTGCTCGAAACCCATGCCCATGCCGATCATCTGACGGCCGCACCCTATATCAAGGCCCGCACCGGCGCGCTGATCGGCATCGGCGCCGAGATCGCCCAGGTGCAGCAGATTTTCCGCCCGATGTTCGATGCCCATGACGTCGCCGCCAATGGCGGGGATTTCGACCGGCTGTTCGTCGACGGCGAACGCTTTGCGATCGGCAAGCTGGAGGTCGAGGTGATGCACACCCCCGGCCACACGCCGGCCGATGTCAGCTACCGGATCGGCGATGCGGTGTTTGTCGGCGATACGCTGTTCATGCCCGATTACGGCACTGCCCGCGCCGATTTCCCCGGCGGCGATGCCCGGCAGCTGTTCCGTTCGATCCGCCGGCTGCTGGCGCTGCCGCGCGCGACCCGGCTGTTCATGTGCCATGATTACAAGGCGCCGGGCCGCGACGCCTATGCCTGGGAAACGACGGTCGGCGACCAGCGCGATCACAGCGTCCATGTCCATGACGGGGTGGACGAGGATGCGTTCGTCGCCATGCGCACCGCGCGCGATGCCGGGCTGGCCGCGCCCCGGCTGCTGCTGCCGTCGATCCAGGTCAATATCCGCGCCGGGCGCTTCCCGCCGGCAGAGGCCAATGGCGTGCGCTTCCTGCGCATTCCCGTTCGCCCCAAGGCGGGGGCCGAGGCCATGCTGGCTGCGATCGATCAGCCGGCACCCGTTGCCGGCTGACCGACCATTGCTCGCCGATCAGCCCGGCCGGTTCGCGTCATCGGCCGGGGTGTCGATGACAAGGACGAGCCGGCTGATCCCGGTGCCGGCAATGGGCGGGGACCGGTGCTCGACCAGCATGTGGCCGGGCGGGGCATGCCGCCCCTTGAACAGGGCGACTGCCCCGGTCGGGATGTCGAATATCCGGTCGGCACCCGGCAGGCGATACTGCGTCCCCGGCCCGGCATAGCTGGTGACAAGCCGCAGGTCGGTATAGTCCAGATGCCATTTGCGGCAGGCATCGGTCTCGATCCGGTCGAGGCGCAGCCTGACCGCCGCATGGCCGGTCAGGGCGGCAAAGCGCCCCGCCAATTCGGCTATGTCGGTCGCGAGCACAGGCGGCAACCGGTCAAGCGCCGCGGCAATGCCGGCGGGCGGGCCGGCATAGTGCAGATTGCCCGGCCAGTCGGCCAGCAGCGCATCCAGTTCGGCCGTGCCGACCGGAGCTGAGCGCAGGCCGATCAGCAGTCCGGTCGCCGCATCGTGGATCGCCGACCACCCTGCGGGACCGGCATCGTCAATGATCGTCACCGGGTCGCTGATGGGCGTCGCATCAGCAGGCAGCGGGGCTGGAGCGTGCAGGTTCAGCATCAGCTGCCTGTTATGTCATAACGTCGCATTGCTCAAGAGGCGCCGCCCGCAGTGTGGCGACCGGACCGCCGCACGGCGGCAAGGTTCGATTAACGGCCGGTAAACCCAAAAAAAATCACCGTTTCGCGGCCGGACCGGCGAAACTCTTTCCACAATGAAGGGCGGCCGGAAGAATTCGGCCGTCGCGGGCCGGCGATACCGGCCCAGGGCCGCAGAAGGCGGCCTTGCTTCCAGAAGGATATCACTATGTCGTTTACCGTGAACACCAACGTCGGCGCGATGGCTGCCCTGCAGAGCCTCTCTGCGACCAACAAGGGCATGGCGACCGTTCAGAGCCGCATCAACACCGGCCTGTCGGTTTCCTCGACCAAGGACGACTCCGCGTCGTTCACCATTGCCCAGACGCTGCGTGGCGACCTGGGCGGGCTGAAGGCGGTGACGTCGTCGCTCAACCGCGCCAAGAGCGTGACCGACGTGGCCGTTGCCGGTGCGGAACAGATTTCCGACATCGTCAACGAGATGAAGAAGAAGGCCTATGAAGCGGCGGACGCTGGCATCGACCAGGCGAGCCGCGATGCGATCAACCAGGATTTCGTCGCGCTGCGCGACCGGATCACCACGATCGTGAACTCGGCTGACTTCAACGGCACCAACCTGCTCAAGAGCGGTGGCGGCAGCGTTTCGGCGCTCCAGTCGCTGCAGACCTCGGGCACGGGTTCGGCCTGGCAGCCGGACTCGCTGTCGGTCGCCAACCAGGCTCTGGGCCTTGGCGGTTCGGTCGTCACCATCGCTTCGGGCGGCCAGATCAACACCCAGGCTGCCGCCCAGTCGATGATCGACACCATCACCACGACCCAGAACAACCTGAAGACCACGCTGAGCACGCTCGGCGCGGCTTCGCGCCGGATCGACGCGCAGCTCACCTTCACCAGCAAGCTGAGCGACGTCGTCGAGTCGGGCATCGGCAACCTGGTCGATGCGGATCTGGCGAAGGAATCGGCCCGCTTGCAGGCCCTGCAGGTGAAGCAGCAGCTGGGTATCCAGGCGCTGTCGATCGCCAACCAGGCGCCGCAGGCGATCATCTCGCTGTTCCGTTAATCGGACGGCCAGAACTCTACGGCAAACTTCGGGGGGCCGGTCTTTCGGGACCGGCCCCTTTTCTTTTGAGGGTTTCCGTCAGGCTGCGTGGCGCGCCGGGCGGCAGTTTTTTCCCAGTGCCAGCCCGCCCGGGGGCCGGGCCGTTCTATGATGAGATGGTAAACCGGGGGCGGGATCCCCGGTCGGGGACCATCCTGAATGAGCATCTTTCCGCACCAATTGCCCGACGCGCTCGCCAACCATCCGGCGAGCATCCTGTCGCTCGACTGTTTCGACACCCTGTTGTGGCGGCATGGACACAGGCCGACCGACGTGTTCGCCGATTTCGGCCCCGACATGCCGGTGCACGACCAGCGGGTGCGCGCCGAGTCCGAAGCGCGCGGCTATTCCTTTTTGTCGCGCGGCGCGGCCGAGGTGCATCTGCCCGACATTTATGCGCGCGCGATGCCGAACGGGACGCCAGAGGACTGGGCGCGCGCCGCCGCCGCCGAAGTCGCGGCAGAGCAGCGCCACTGCTACGGCTTTGCGCCGACGATCGCGCTGATGCGCAATGCCCGTGCCCAGGGCGCGCGGATCATCATCGTGTCCGACACCTATCTGAACGAAGCCGAACTGCGCGGCCTGATCGCGGCGGCGGCGGGGCCTGACGTCGCCCAGCTGATCGACCGGATCTTCTGTTCGGCCGATTATGGCGTCGGCAAGCCGATGGGCCTGTTTCGCCATGTGCTCGACCAGCTCAAGGTCGCGCCGGCCGACATCCTGCACATCGGCGACAATCACGATGCCGACTGGCGGGCCCCGACCGAGCTGGGCATCCAGGCGCTGCATCTGCGCCAGTTCAGCGAGGAAACCGAACAGCGGCTGCGGCTGGAGGCCAATGCCTTTGCGATGCTGCATGGCAGCCGCCGCGCGCAGACCGCATGGCAGCCGCACCGCGCGCGCATCGCCATTGCCGAGCCGCAGATCGGCGATCCCGCCGCGATCCTTGGCTATTCCGTCATGGGGCCGCTGTTCGCGACGTTCGACCGCTGGCTGAAGGACGAGGCCAGCCGGCTTGCCGCCGCGCGGCCGGGCGGGCGGGTCCATGCGCTGTTCCTGCTGCGCGACGGCCATCTGCCGCATGCGATGTGGGAAGCCTCGGGCGGCCATCCCGATGTCGCTGCGCACCGGGTGGAAATCAGCCGCTACACCAGCTTCGCCTCGAGCTTCCTGAACGAAGCCGATGTCCGGCGATACCTGGCGCAGGCGGCGGGCACCGGCAACTTCGCCACCATGGCCAACCAGCTGCTGTTCACCAAGGCCGAGGCAAAGGCGCTGGGCGTCCACAGCGACGACGGCAAACTGCATCTCGATTTTCTGAAAAAGGTGCAGCGCCGCCAGATGCTCGGCCAGATCATGCGCCGGTCGCGGGTGTTCGGGAACCGGCTGCTCGCCCATGTCCGTGCTGCCTGCGACCCGCAGCCGGGCGACACGCTGATGCTGGTTGACCTTGGCTATAACGGCAGCGTTCAGAATGCGATTGAACCGCTGTTCGCCCAGCGGCTCGGCGTGCATGTCGCGGGCCGCTACATGATCCTGAAGGAAGATCAGATGACCGGCCATGACAAGGCCGGGCTGTTCGATCAGCGTCATTATGACGTGGCCGCGCTGGCCACGCTGGTCGACAATATCGCAGCCGTTGAACAGCTGGCGACCATGAACCAGGGCAGCGTTGTCGATTACACCGTCGATGGCGCGCCGATCCGGGCGGAAAACCACGTCGCCGACGATCAGGGCAAGATCCGCGATCTCGTCCAGCTGGCATGCCTTGAATATGGCAAGGCGGGCTTTCCGCACTGGGCCAAGTCGCCCGCGTCGGACACCGAAGAGACGCGCCGCGCGGCGGCCGCTGCGGTGCTGGCGCGGTTCACCTTCCTGCCTCTCGAATCCGAGCTGAAGGTGCTCGAGCAGTTCGACCATGACCTCAATCTGGGTGGCCAGAAGATGGTGAAGCTGTTCGACCGTCCGGGCGGGGCCGAAGGGCTGCGCCGCCACGGGCTGTTCTACATGAAAAATGCCACCCGCATGTTCCAGCCCGCCGAACTGCGCGGGCAGGGGCTGCCGCTCAGCCTCGCGCTGTTCTCGCAGCGCCGCCTTGCGCTCGAGCTGCGCCGCGCAGATTTCGAGGAACCGACGATCGAGCTGCCGATCATCATCGCCGAGGGCGGCAATGTCAGCATGGCGAGCGTGAGCGCCAGCCGCACCCATGACGGGTTTTTCGCCGTCGCCATTCCGGTCGGGGATTACCGTTTCTCGGTCGGCGTGCAGTTCGGCCGGCTGTATGAATGGGTCGAGATCCGCTCCGCCGATTTCGTGCCGGCCAATGGCCTGTTGTTCGGCGAGGCGGTGCAGAACCTTGTCACGTTCGAGGCCAAGCCCTCGCTCGAAGGCTTTGATGCCGTGTCGGGCGGGCTGGTGCACTGCACCGATCCGGCCGGGTTCATGATGATCCCGCCGGCGGGCAAGCGCGGCGGGCCGGACATGGTGCTGACCGTCGTGTTCCGCCCGATCGTGGCACGCGCCGACGACATGGCGACGCCGGCCACCCCGGCCGAGGCGGTGCGCGCGGCATGAGGCCCGCTCGCCCGAGCCTGGCCCAGGATGTCGCGGCGCTGATCGCGCGGGTGGGCGCAGAGGCGGTGATGCCGCGTTTCTGCCGCCTTGCCGCCGACGAGATCGACGAAAAGACGCCCGGCGATCTGGTGACGGTCGCCGACCGCGAGGCCGAGCTGCTGCTGACCGCCGGGCTGGCGGCGCTCGCCCCGGGGGCGCGGGTGATCGGCGAGGAAGCGGTCGCCGCCAATCCCCGGCTGATGGACGATCTGGCCACCGGCGAGGTGTGGATCATCGATCCCATCGACGGCACCGGCAATTTCGCCGCCGGCGAAGGGCCGTTTGCGATGATGGTCGCCCGGCTGATCGATGGCGAGACGGTGGGCGGCTGGATCCATCACCCGGCCGACGGGCGGATGATCGTGGCCGAGCGCGGCGCGGGCGTGACCGGGCTGGACCGGGACATGCGCGAACCCGAGCGCCCGGCGCTGGCGGGCATTGTCAGCCGGCTCGAACGCCCGGCAGCGGCCGAGGGCGCGATTGCCGCGCTCGCCGCGCGCTGGGGCGCGCCCCGGCCCAGCCGCCGCTGCGCGGGGGCCGAATATCCGCTGATCGCGGCGGGAACGCTCGATTATGCGGTCTATTGGCGCACTCTGGTCTGGGACCATGCCGCCGGCGCGCTGATCCTTGAGGAAGCGGGCGGCGTCGCCCGCCGTCTCGACGGCAGCCCGTTTTGTCCGGCCGGGCCGGGGCATGGCGTGCTGCTGGCGCGCGATCCGGGGGTTGCCGCCGATATCGCGCCGTTTTTCGCCCCCGGCCTGCTGATGGCGAGCGCCGCGCGCGCGGCCTGATCCTGCGCCTCAGCCGCGCCTGACGTCGGCGAACGGTTCGGCCGTGACCGGATAGCCAAGCCCGTCGGGGATGCACAGATGCGCGGCCCCGTCGCGTTCCTCGATCCAGGGCGTGATCAGATCGACCGGATGGACGAGCGCATGGTCGCGCGCATCCTCAAAGCTGTCGAACAGCGCCAGCCGTTCCAGATTGCGCCGGGTGGGGAAGATCAGCTGCGCCTCGCCGCGCGCCGCCATGGCGAGCACCGCCGCAGCGCTCGCCCAGAAGGCGCGGACATTCTCCGTCCCGTCCGCGACCGGATCGGGCGCATCGGCCGGCACCGGGGCGATGTAGAAACGGGTGTCGAACGTCCGGCTTTCCTTGAAGTTGGGCCGCCAGCGCGCAAAGGGCGTGAGGTCGGCGGGCGTCAGCCCATAGTCGCTGCCCGTTTCCTCGCGCGTTTCGCGCAGCGCCGCGATCCGCGCCGCCGCATCGTCGGGGTCAAGCGCGGTCAGCCCCAGCGCGGGCAGCGCCGCCTCCACCCGATCCTCGTCATCGATGCGCCCGCCCGGAAACACCAGCGCGCCGGCGGCAAAGGCCATGATCGCGCCGCGTTCGACCATCAGCAGTTCGGGCGGGCCATTGGCGGCGGGGCGGAACAGGACGAGCGTGGCGGCGGGAATGGCATCTGACATGGATCAGGTCTTGGCCGAAAAACGCGCGGCAAGAAAGTCGATCAATGCCGTCACCCGCGCCGGGCGCAGCGTGCCGGGCGGCGTCACCAGATGCAGCGCAATCGGCGGCCAGCGCCATTCGGTCAGGATCGCTTCCAGCCGCCCGGCGGCCAGATCGGCGTCGATGATGAAATCGGGCAGCACGGCGATGCCCAGCCCGGCCCGCACGCTGTGCAGCAGCGCCTCGCCGCTATTGGCGAGCAGCGGGCCCTGGGGGCGGACCGCGATCTCGCTGCCATCGGCCCCGGCATAGCGCCAGACATCGGTCGGCAGGTTGGTGTAGGACAGGCAGCGATGATCGGCGAGTTGCGCCGGGTGCGTCGGCCGGCCGTGCCGCGCCAGATAGGCGGGGGCGGCAACCGTGTGGCGCGCGATCGGGGCCAGCCGGCGGGCGCGCAGCGAACTGTCGGGCAGCTGGGCGATGCGCAGCGCGACGTCGAACCCCTGTTCGACCAGATCGACCGCCCGGTCGTCGAGATGCAGGTCGACGGTCACATCGGGATGGCGGGCGAAGAAATCGGGCAGGGCGGGGGCGATGCGTTCAAGCCCGAAGGTCATGGGTGCTGCCAGCCGGACAAGCCCGCGCGGGCTGAGCGCGGCATCGGCGGCGTCTTCCTCCGCGCATTGCCCCTCAGCCAGGATGCGTGCGGCGCGCGGGGCGAGCGCCCGGCCGGTCTCGGTCAGCGACAGGGTGCGCGAGGTGCGGTGGAACAGGCTGGCCCCCAGCCGCTCCTCCAGCCGCGACACCGCTTTCGACACCGTCGCCTTGGACAGGCCGAGCGCCCGCGCCGCGCCGGTGAAGGAGCGGTGGTCGACGACATGGGCGAAAATCGCCCAGGCTTCGAAATCGGGCAGGCGCATAATGGGTCGATTGGCTCCCAAAAGGAAACGATAGGTTTCCGACGTTTCTCTTTTCGGAATGATCCTGCGCGCTATCTGGGGATGGTGCAAGACGGGAGACTGTCGATGATCGAGAAACGAGCTTTTGCGACTTTGGGCCATGCCGATCATGGCTGGCTGAAGGCCCGGCACCATTTTTCCTTCGCCAATTATTACGATCCGGCGCGGGTCAGCTGGGGTGCGCTCCGGGTGTGGAATGACGATGAAATCGCGCCCAACAGCGGATTTCCGCCGCATCCGCACCAGAATATGGAAATCATTACCTATGTCCGCGCGGGCGCGATCACCCATCAGGATTCGATGGGCAATGTCGGCCGCACCGAGGCGGGCGATGTGCAGGTGATGAGCGCGGGCAGCGGCGTGCGCCATGCCGAATATAATCTCGAACCCGACGTGACGCGCATCTTCCAGATCTGGATCGAGCCGAAGCGGCTGGGCGGCACGCCCGGCTGGGGCGCGAAGCCCTTTCCCAAGGGCGACCGGTCGGGCCGGTTCGTGACGCTGGCGAGCGGCTTTGACGACGAGATCGCGGCCGGTGCGCTGCCGATCCGCGCCGATGCCCGGGTGCTGGGCGCGACGCTCAAGGCGGGCGAGAGCATCGATTATGAGCTGGGCGAGGGGCGGCACGGCTATCTGGTGCCCGCGACCGGCGAGGTCGAGGTTGATGGCACGCTGTTGGCGGCGCGCGATGGCGGCGCGCTGTCGGGCGGTGGCCGGTTCCGCATCACCGCCCGCGCCGATGCCGAGCTGGTGATGGTCGATTCCGAATAATGCCGGGTCCGCAGATCCGCTGACCCGTTGATCAAGGGAGCATGTCGATGACGAAGCTGCTGGTGCTTTATTATTCCTCCTACGGCCATGTCGAAGCGATGGCCGAGGCCGTGGCCGAAGGCGCACGCGCCGAAGGGGCCGAGGTGACGATTGCGCGGGTGCCGGAAACGGTGCCGGCCGAAATCGCCGCCGCCGCCCATTTCCAGACCCCGGCCCATGCCGAGATCGCGAGCGTCGATGCGCTGGCCGAATATGACGCCATCGTCGTCGGCGCGCCGACCCGGTTCGGCCGCATGCCGTCGCAGCTGGCGGCGTTCCTCGACAAGGCGGGCGGCCTGTGGGCGCGCGGCGCGCTCAACGGCAAGGTCGGCGCGGCCTTCACCTCATCGGCCAGCCAGCATGGCGGGAACGAGACGACCTTGTTCTCGATCCTGACCAACCTGCTGCATTTCGGCATGACCATTGTCGGCCTGGATTATGGCTATCAGGGCCAGCTGGGCCATGACGAGGTGCGCGGCGGCGCGCCCTATGGCGCGACGACGATTGCGGGCGGGCAGGGCGAACGCCAGCCGAGCGAGGCCGATCTGGCCGGTGCCCGGTATCTGGGCGCCCGCGCGGCGCGCACCGCCGCCCGGCTCGCCAACTGAAGCCTTGCCTGCATTTCCCTCTCCCGGACGTCCGGGAGAGGGGGTAGGGAGCGGGGATGCTCGATGATCGCATCCTCTATATCGACGCCGAAGCGCTGGTGATCGACAAGCCTTCGGGCCTGCCGGTCGATCGCCCGCGCGACGGCACGCCGGCACTGGCCGATCTGGCCGACAGCCTGCGCTTCGGCTTTGCCCGGCCGCCGGGGCTGGTCCACCGGCTCGACCGCGACACATCGGGCTGCCTGCTGCTCGCGCGCAACCATGGCGCGCACCGGCGGTTTTCGGCCAGCTTTGCCGAAGGCACGGTGGCCAAGACCTATCATGCGGTGCTGGCCGGCGTGCCGGAGGACGAGTCCGGCGTGATCGACCTCTCGCTGTCCAAGGTGTCGAGCGCATCGGGCGGCTGGCGCATCATCCCGGCGCGCAAGGGCAAGCCGGCGGTCACCCATTGGCAGGTCGAACAGGTGATTGGCGGGCGCGCCCTCGTCCGGTTCGAGCCGAAGACGGGGCGCACGCACCAGCTGCGCGTCCATGCGGCAAGCGGCCTTGGCCTGCCGATCGTCGGCGATCCGACCTATGGCCCGACCGATGGTGCGACCGACGGGGCTGGCAGCGATGTGCCGCTGCTGCTCCATGCCAGCCGGCTGGTGATGCCGCGCCGCACCAAGCCCGCCATCGACGTCGCCGCGCCGCTGCCCGCACGCTTCGGCGCGTTCGCCCCGGCCGGGGCGGGCTGACGCCGTGGCGGCACCCGACCTGCCCCGGCTGCCCGAAGCGGCGATCGAGGAACGCTTCCTCGCCGCCACCGGGCCGGGCGGGCAGAATGTCAACAAGGTGGCGACCGCCGTGCAGATCCGGCTCGACGTGTTTGCGCTGCGCCTGCCGCCGCCCGTCTATCAGCGGCTGAAGGAACTGGCCGGCAGCCGCTGGACCAAGGAGGGCGAGATCGTGATCACCGCCCGCGCCCACCGCACCCAGGATGCCAATCGCCAGGATGCGCGCGCCCGGCTGGCCGAGCTGGTCGGCCGCGCGTTCGAGCGCCCGGCCAAGCGCGTCAAGACGCGCCCCAGCCGCGCCGCCAAGGCCCGGCGCGTCGATGCGAAGAAAAGCCGCAGCATCGTCAAGCAGGGGCGGGGGCGGATCACCCCGGACTGACCGGGGCACGCAACGGGCAGGGCTTGCAGGCGGGGGCCGGCGTCCCTAACTGCCGACGCCTCAGACGAGAACCAGCCATGTACAAATTCGACATCGCCGCCGGCAGCAAGGCCGAGCTTTACCGCGATCTGGCCGGCGCGCTCGATGCGCTGACGGCGGGCGAACGCGATGCCATCGCCAACATGGCCAATGCCGCGGCGCTGATCTACGAATATCTGCCCGATCTGAACTGGGCCGGTTTCTACCGGCTGATCGGCGACGAGCTGGTGCTCGGCCCGTTTCAGGGCAAGACCGCGTGCATCCGCATCGCAATCGGCAGCGGCGTGTGCGGCACGGCGGCGGCGACGCGCGAGATCCAGCTGGTGGCGGATGTGCATGCCTTTCCGGGCCATATCGCCTGCGACGCCGCCTCGGCATCCGAACTGGTGGTGCCGGTGATCCATGACGGGCGGCTGATCGGCGTGCTCGACCTCGACAGCCCCAGTCTTGCGCGCTTCGATGCCGAAGATGCGGCGGGCTGTGCCGCGCTGATGGCGCTGATCGCCCCGCGCATCGCGGGGTGATTCAACCCTGCTCTAGCTCAGCCGGTCGACCGCCTCGGGCGACAGCGAGCCTGGAATGATCATGATCGGGCAGCGCAGCCGCCCGGCATCGGCCCCGGCAAAATAGCTGACCAGCGGGCCGGGCGCGCCGCTTGCCGCCGCGCCCAGCACCAGCGCCGCCACCTCGTCATGTTCGGCGAGCAGCGCGCGCACCACCTGCACCGGATCGCCCTGACGGACCATGATCGACGGGCGGATCCCCGCTTCCTCGACCAGCGTGCCCGCGGCGGCGGCGACCAGCGCTTCGGCGCGCTGGCGCGCTTCGTCCTCGATGGTCGCCTGCACGCCGCCCCATTGCACGAACTCGGCCGGCTCGATCAGCGCCAGCACCAGCACCGCGCCGCCGGTCTTGGCCGCCCGGCGCGCGGCAAAGCGCAGCGCCAGTTCGGCCTCTTTCGTCTCGTCCACGACAGCCAGATAGGTCCGCATGGCCACACCCCTAAGCCATTTCGAAAAGGCTGGATGAACCAATGGCCGCGCCGCTGCAAGCGCTTGACCCGATGGGGCCGCTTGGCCGAAGGAGCGCAGCGCACGAAGACGTAAAGGAAGATCCATGCCGATCGAGCTCAAAATGCCCGCCCTGTCGCCGACGATGGAGGAAGGCACGCTCGCCAAGTGGCTCGTCAAGGAAGGCGATGCCGTTCGCTCGGGCGATATTCTCGCCGAAATCGAGACCGACAAGGCGACGATGGAGTTCGAGGCGGTCGATGAGGGTGTTGTCGCGCAGATTCTGGTCGCCGCCGGCACCGACGGGGTCAAGGTCGGCACGGTGATCGCGCTCCTGGCGGGCGAAGGCGAAGAGGCCGGTGCCGTGGCCGCGCCGGCTCCGGCTCCCGCCGCTGCACCTGCGCCCGCGTCGGCCCCTGCAGCTGCTGCCCCGTCGCCCGCGCCGGTCGCGGCCGCGCTGTCCGGTGATCGCATCAAGGCATCGCCGCTCGCCCGCCGGCTGGCCGAGGCACGCGGCGTCGATCTGGCGGCGCTGACCGGGTCCGGCCCGGGCGGGCGGATCGTCAAGGCCGATGTCGATGCCGCCGGCGCGCCCGCCGCCGCTGCGCCGGTTGCAGCCCCGGTTGCCGCTTCCGCCCCGGTCGTCGCGGCCCCGGTTGCGGCAGCTGCGCCCGCTGCCTTTGCGACCGACATTCCGCATGAAGCGATCAAGCTCAGCAACATGCGCAAGACCATCGCCCGCCGCCTCACCGAGGCGAAGCAGACGATCCCGCATATCTATCTGACGCTCGACGTGCGGCTGGATGCGCTGCTCAAGCTGCGCGGCGAGCTGAATGGCGCGCTGGCCGCCCGCGGCGTCAAGCTGTCGGTCAACGACATGCTGATCAAGGCGCTGGCCGTCGCGCTGCGCCAGGTGCCGGAATGCAACGTCACCTTCGCCGGCGACCAGCTGATCAAATACAGCCGCGCCGACATTGCGGTCGCCGTGTCGGTGCCCAACGGGCTGATCACGCCGATCATCACCGGGGCGGAGGCCAAGGGCGTCGCCGCGATTGCCAGCGAGATGAAGGAGCTGGCCGGCCGCGCCAAGGACGGCAAGTTGCAGCCGCACGAATATCAGGGCGGCACCGCCAGCCTGTCGAACATGGGCATGTTCGGGATCAAGCAGTTCGAGGCGGTGATCAACCCGCCCCAGGGCATGATCATGGCGATCGGCGCGGGCGAGAAGCGGCCGTTCGTGATCGACGACGCGCTGCAGATCGCGACCGTCATGTCGGCGACCGGCAGCTTCGACCACCGCGCCATTGACGGGGCGGACGGGGCGCGGCTGATGCAGGCGTTCCGCGAGATCGTCGAGCAGCCGCTCGCGCTTGTCGCCTGATCGGCGCGGCAATGGCCTCCCCGCCTGCCTCCGAAACGCCCGGATCGGATGCGCCCGCCCCCCCGGCCGGTGAGCCGGCGCTGCGCGTCACCACCATGCCCGCCGACGCCAATCCCTATGGCGACATCTTCGGCGGCTGGCTGATGAGCCAGATGGACATGGCCGCCGGGCTGGTCGCGGCGCGCCATGCCAAGGGGCGGGCGGTGACCATCGCCGTCGATGCGATGCAGTTTCACCGCCCGGTCGTCGTCGGCGACGAGGTGTCGGTCTATGCCCGGCTGGTCCGGGTGGGGCGCACCAGCATGACCATCGAGGTCGAAAGCTGGTGCCGCGACCGGCATGGCGAGCAGCTGTGCAAGGTGACCGAGGCGCGGTTCGTGTTCGTGGCGATTGACGAGGCGCGGCGGCCGCGCGTGATCGCGGCGGGCTGACGATATTTCTGGCACCCGCGGGTGCCGCCGGGCCGCATCCGCCGGATGCTGCCCGCATCAACGATGGATGGTGACGCGAACATGGCGGAAAATTACGATCTGGTCGTCCTTGGTTCCGGCCCCGGCGGCTATGTGGCGGCGATCCGCGCCAGCCAGCTGGGCCTGAAGACCGCGATTGTCGAGCGCGAGTCGCTGGGCGGCATCTGCCTGAACTGGGGCTGCATCCCGACCAAGGCGCTGCTGCGGTCGGGCGAGATGCTGCACCATATGCGCCATGCCAAGGATTACGGGCTTGTCGCGGAAAAGATCGGCGCGGATCTGGATGCGGTGGTCAAGCGCTCGCGCGGGGTGGCCAGGCAGCTCAACCAGGGCGTCACCCATCTGATGAAGAAGAACAAGATCGCCGTGCATATGGGCGAGGGGCGGCTGACCGCCCCCGGCCGGCTGACCGTGACCGGCGCGGACGGCAAGGCGACCGAATTGGCGGCCAGGAACATCATCGTCGCCACCGGCGCGCGGGCGCGTGAGCTGCCGTTCGCCAAGGCCGATGGCAAGCGGGTGTGGACCTATCGCCACGCGATGGTGCCGACCGAGCTGCCGTCGCGACTGCTGGTCATCGGATCGGGGGCCATCGGCATCGAGTTTGCCAGCTTCTACAACGATATGGGCGCTAAGGTGACGGTCGTGGAGATGATGGACCGCATCGTGCCGGTCGAGGATCATGAGGTCTCGGCTTTCCTCGAAAAGGCGCTGGTCAAACAGGGCATGACGATCATGACCGGCGCGGGCGTGGGCGCGCTCGAGGTCGGCGCGGACGGCGTGACCGCAAAGCTCAAGGACAAGAGCGGCAAGGAGCTGACCGAGACGTTCAGCCATGTCATCGTCGCGGTCGGCATCGTGCCCAACACCGAGAATATCGGGCTGTCCGAACTGGGCGTCGCGATGGACGAGCGCGGTTTCCTGAAGACCGACGCCATGTGCCGCACCAACGTGCCTGGCATCTGGGCGATCGGCGACATCACCGCGCCGCCCTGGCTGGCGCACAAGGCGAGCCATGAAGGCGTGATCGCCGCCGAGGCGATTGCCGGCCACCACCCCCATGCGATGGACCCGCGCAACATCCCCGGCTGCACCTATTGCCACCCGCAGGTGGCAAGCGTCGGCCTGACCGAGGCGCGGGCGCGCGAGGCGGGCTATGACGTCAAGGTCGGCAGCTTCCCGTTCATCGGCAATGGCAAGGCGATTGCGCTGGGCGAGGCCGAAGGCTTTGTGAAGACGGTGTTCGATGCCGCGACCGGCGAACTGCTCGGCGCGCACATGGTCGGCACCGAAGTGACCGAGCTGATCCAGGGCTTCACCGTCGGCAAGACGCTGGAGACGACCGAGGCCGAGTTGATGGCAACCGTTTTCCCGCATCCGACGCTGTCGGAAATGATGCATGAAAGCGTGCTCGCCGCCTATGGACGCGCGCTCCACATCTGACGGGGCTGGTGCCGCACGGCGCTGGCAAAACCGGCACGACATGCTTGTCAGCCCGCCCGGCTCCTGCCAGCACAGCAGCCGGGAGGATTGATGATGCGCATGAATGTGATTGGCCTGACACTGGGAACGGCGCTGGCGCTGGGCGGCATGGCTGGGGATGCGCGGGCGGCGGGGGACAAGGTCGTCGTCGTAACCGCGGCCCGCATGGTCGATGTGCTCGCCGGCCGCATGGTCGAGCGGCCGGTGGTGGTGATCCGCGACGGCCGCATCGCCTCGGTCGGCACACAGGCACCCGCCGATCTGCCCGCCGATGCGAAGCGGATCGATCTGGGCGACCGGACGATCCTGCCCGGGCTGATCGACATGCATGTCCATCTCGACAGCAATCCGGTCTATGGCGGCTATACCGGGCTTCAGTTCACCGATCTGTTCTGGGCGGTGCAGGGCGTCGCCAATGCGCAGTCGATGCTGCGCGCCGGCTTCACCACCGTGCGCAATGTCGGGTCGGCCGATTATGCCGATGTCGCCTACAAGCAGGCGATTGACGAGGGGCT
This sequence comes from Sphingomonas sp. URJC2, assembly GCF_059803575.1. Classification (NCBI taxonomy): domain Bacteria; kingdom Pseudomonadati; phylum Pseudomonadota; class Alphaproteobacteria; order Sphingomonadales; family Sphingomonadaceae; genus Sphingomonas; species Sphingomonas sp. URJC2. The sequence continues at coordinate 28,687 of NZ_JAPFGX010000019.1, read as the reverse complement.
GATCGCCGGGCCGCGCATCGTGCCTGCCGCCCATGCGCTGGGCGCGACCGGCGGGCATTGCGACGAAACCTATCTGCCGCCCTCGTTCCGCGCCAAGGGCGAAGCGGTGGGCGACGGCCCGCAACAGCTGCGCCAGAAGGTGCGCGAGCAGCGCAAATACGGGGCCGAGGTGATCAAGGTCTGCGCGACCGGGGGGGTATTCTCGCGCAACACCGAACCGGGGCAGCAGCAGCTGGCCGAGGAAGAGCTGCGCGCGATCGCCGACGAGGCGCATCAATGGGGGCTGCGCACCGCCGCCCATGCGCATGGCGCGGCCGGCATCAAGGCGGCGATCCGCGCCGGGATCGACACCATCGAACATGCCAGCCTAGTCGACGAGGAAGGCATCCGCCTCGCGGCCGAGCGCAAGCAGCCGGTGTGGTTTTCGATGGACATCTTCAACACCGAATACACCCAGGCCGAAGGCAAGAAGAACGGCGTGCTGGAAGACAATCTGCGCAAGGACCGCGAGGTCGCCCAGATCCAGCGCGACAATTTCCGCAAGGCGCACAAGGCCGGGGTGCGGATGGTGTTCGGCAGCGATGCCGGGGTGATGCCGCACGGCACCGCCGCCGGGCAGTTCCGGGTGATGGTCGAATATGGGATGACGCCGATGGAGGCGATCCAGGCGGCGACGCGCAACGCGGCCGAGGCGCTGGCGCGCACCGGCGATGTCGGTGCGATCGCGGTCGGGCGCTATGGCGATATCGTGGCCGTCGATGGTGATCCGACGCGCGATGTCCGGCTGCTCGAACGCCCGGCAATGGTCATCAAGGGCGGCGAGGTGATCGCGGCGCGGCCGTGAGCGGCGGACGCGCGCAGGGCTTTGGGCGGGGCCTGCTGCCCGGGCTGGTGCTGATCACGCTGGCGCTGCTGCTGGGCTTTGTCATCCGCCTTGGCGGCCCCTTGCCCGGCGATGTCGCGGCGGTCGAGGCGCTGGGCCGGTTGCGCAGCGACGGGCCGTTTGCGCCCGGCCTGTGGCGCGCTGTGACCGGGCTGGGCGACTGGCCGGCGCGGGTCGGCGTCGCGCTGGCGGCGGCGCTGTGGCTGGCGCGCAGCGGGCGGCGCGGGTCGGCGGCGGTGCTGATGCTGACCCTGCTTGTCCAGACGCTTGCGAACTCCGCGCTCAAATGGGGGTTCGGCCGGCCGCGGCCCGATCTGCTGCCGCATCTCGACCATGTCTGGGACCTGAGCTATCCGAGCGGCCATGCCGCGCAGACGGCCTGTGTGTGGCTGCTCGCCACGCTGCTCGTCGACGGGCGTCTGGCCTGGGCGGGGGTGCCGCTGGTGATCGCGGTCGGCGTGTCGCGGGTGGCGCTGGGCGTGCACTGGCCGTCGGACGTGATCGGCGGCTGGCTCGCCGGGGCCGGCTTTGCGCTGATCGGCTGGCGCATGGCGGCGCGGGCGGAAACGGGTTGGAAGAGATGGAACTGACCGAACATGAAGCGGCGCTGGTGCTCTATTCGGGCGGGCAGGACAGCGCGACCTGCCTTGCCTGGGCGCTGGAGCGGTTCGCGCGGGTCGAGACGATCGGCTTTGCCTATGGCCAGCGCCATGCGATCGAGCTGGACACCCGGCTGAAGCTGCGCGCCGGCATGGCCGCGCTCAAGCCCGGCTGGGCCGCGCGGCTGGGCGAGGACCATCTGCTCGATCTGGCCGTGCTGGGGGCGATTTCCGACACCTCGCTCACCCGCGATGCCGAAATCGCAATGGGGGCGGAGGGGCTGCCCAACAGCTTCGTGCCCGGGCGCAACCTGCTGTTCTTCACCCTGGCCGGCGCGGTCGCCTATCGGCGCGGCATCCGCCATCTGGTCGGCGGCATGTGCGAGACCGATTATTCGGGCTATCCCGACTGCCGCGACGATACGCTGAAAGCGCTTCAGGTCGCGCTCAACCTTGGCATGGACCGGCGCTTCGTGCTGCACACGCCGCTGATGTGGCGCGACAAGCCGGCGACCTGGGCGATGGCCGAACGGCTGGGCGGGCCGGGGCTGGTCGAACTGATCCGCGTCGACAGCCATAGCTGCTATCTGGGCGACCGGACGGTCCTGCACGACTGGGGCTATGGCTGCGGCCATTGCCCGGCCTGCGACCTGCGTGCCGCCGGGTGGCAGGGCTTTGCGACAAATCGCGACAAAATCGCCGGTGCCGCGACATAGGCTTGCGACAGCCGCGCCGCATAACGGGTTCGTGGCCGGGCCTACCCCTCCCGGTTCGTGATAGACCCCATGAGGCGGCCCCGCTCTTCCACCCCTGGAGCGGGGCCGTTTCTGTATCGGATTTTGTTTATCTACGGGATATTCCTGATTGCGGTGGCTCTTGCGCGTTAAGCGGCAGGCATTAAATCAGCATCCATGCGGGCCGGGCCCCTCTGGCGATCATTTCGGTGATCGTGATGTCGGACCGCATCGAGCAAGCTCGATGATCGGGTCTGGTTTCGTTTTCTGCCCGGCTTTGGTGATCGACGCTCGTATCCTGATCGTGGAGGAGCGAGAAATGTCGGTGTTCAAGAACAAGATTGTGGTTGCAGCCGCGCTGGGCGGTGCGTTTCTTTCGGTGCCGGCGCTGGCCGCCGATCCTGCCAGCTGCGCGGCCGGCATGGTGGTCGAGGCCGGAGCCGATAAGGTGGTGATCTGCGCCGGCAAGCAGCAGCTTGAGGCAGGTGCGCTGCTGACCGTCCGTCGCCTCGTGCCGGCCCAGGGTGCCGGCCGCCAGCCGATGTTCATCAATGCCGAGCGCGCCACCGTGCGCGTGACCGGCGCGGGCGAAGGCCGGCTGGTCGAAGCGGCGATCGTCAAGGGCGATGTCCGTCGCCACGACCGGGTCGATCTGGGTCCGGTGCTCTGACCCTTTTGATCTGCCGCATTTTCCGGGCCGCCGGGTAAGCCTGGCCGGCCCGAAAATGCTCTGATCGCGTCTGCCTGCTGGCGGAGCGTCGAACGGCCGGGGCGGCATGGCCACCCCGGCCGTTTTCGTGTGTCAGCGCGCGGCGGCGTGGGCCGTGACTGTCTGCGCGCCGCGATCATCGAACGCGGCCAGCGCCAGCCCGTCTGCATCCTCCCGTGCGCACAGCGTCAGCGGCCGGTCGGCAAAGGCCGGGGCGAGGGCGCGGAACCCGAACCGCCCGACCGGGCGGTCGCCCAGCACATCCTGCGCGAGATGGAGCAGCAGGGTCGCGACCAGCGGTCCGTGCACGACCAGCCCGGCATAGCCCTCAACCGCGCGGGCATAGGGCAGATCATAATGGATGCGGTGGCTGTTGAAGGTCAGCGCCGAATAACGGAACAGCAGCGCCGGGCCGGGCGTGATCGTCTGCCGGTGCGGCCAGTCGTCGCGCGCGGGCGGCGGGGCAGATGGCGGGCTGGCAGGCGCCGTGGAATCCGCGGGGGCGTCTGCGGGGGCGCGGAACACCAGCGTCTGGGTTTCTTCCTGCACCAGCCGGTCGTCGGCGTGGAGCGCATGCCCAACCTCGACGAACAGCAGCGCCCCGGTCGCGCCCTGTTTCTCGCGCACCGCCGCGATCCGGCTGGTGCGGCTGACCGCCATGCCCGGCGCGATGCCATGGTGCAGCACCAGCTCCGATGCTGCCCACATGCGCCGGGGCAGCGGCACCGGCGGCAGGAAATCGCCGCGCGGCGGATGCCCGTCGGGGCCGAGCATCGCCGTCGCCGCATCGGGCAGGCACAGGCACCAGCCCAGCCCCAGCAGCGGCGCATCGGCACCAAGATCGAGCGTCGCCCGGTAGCGCGTGGCCAGCCCCGGCGTCGCCACATCGCTGGCCATGACGCTGCGGCCGACCCAGTCCTGCCAGTCGGTCATCCGGCCGCTCAGGCGATGCGCGCGGGCTGGGCCGCGGCGTCGCTGTCGAGCGACTGTTGCGGGGCCATGGCTTCCCACGGAAACACGAACCAGTCCTTCACCTCGGTGCGGTCGATGGTGCGGGCGCGATATTCGACCGTCGCGCGCGACACGACATTGTCGATCAGCACCGCAAAGCGGATGCGCTCGGCCGGCGCGCCTTCGGCGGCAAGGCTGGTCCTCAGCCTCAGGATCGTCCCGCCGCTGTCATTGATGTCGTCGACGAACAGCAGCGTCTCGCCGGCCCGCGCGCGCGCGGCGAGCCGCGCCAGCACATCGTCGGCAAACTCCTTGACCGCGCTCGACAGGTCGCAGGACAGGGTGGGGATGCCGGTCGCATGGCTCAGGAACACCGCCGGGGCCAGCCCGCCGCGCCCGATGCCGATCAGGAAATCGGGCCGCCAGTCCGGCTCGGCGGCAATCCCCGCCGCCAGCGTGCGGACATCGGCGACGAACCGGTCATAGGCGATTTCGGTGAACACCGGCATCAGGCCGTCTCCAGATAGGCGTCGATCGCCGCCAGATGGCGCGCGACCGTCTCGTCGTCGAGGAACGACCCCAGAAAGCTGTTGCGCGCCAGCGTGGCGAGCGCCGCCCGGTCAAGGCCGCGCGCAGTTGCCACGGCATGGTAATTGTCGCCGATATAGCCCCCAAAATAGGCCGGATCGTCGGAGTTGACCGTCGCCCGCAGCCCCAGTTCCAGCATCCGGTCGATCGGGTGGGCATCCAGCGACGGGATCACGCACAGCTTCAGATTGGACAGCGGGCACACGGTCAGCGTCATGCCGCTGCGCGCCAGCCGCGCGGTCAGCGCGGCATCCTCGAGCGCGCGATTGCCATGGTCGAGCCGGTCGATGGCGAGCAGATCGAGCGCCTGCACGACATAATCGGGCGGCCCTTCCTCCCCGGCATGGGCGACGCGCCTGAGGCCAAGCGCGCCGGCGGCGGCGAACAGCCGGGCGAATTTCTCCGGCGGGTGGCCCCGCTCCGACGAATCGAGCCCGATGGCGGCGATGCGGTCGAGATAGGGCGCTGCGGCTGCCAATGTGGCAAAGCCGTCGGCCTCGTCCAGATGGCGGAGGATGCACATGATCAGCCGCGAGCTGATCCCCAGATCGCGCTCAGCCGCCGCACAGGCCGCCGACAGCCCCTCGATCACTTCGGCAAAGGGCACGCCGCGCGCGGTGTGGGTCTGCGGATCGAACATGATTTCGGCATGGACGACGCCGTCAGCGGCCGCGCGTGCGAAATAGGCGGCGGCCAGATCGTGAAAATCCGCCGCCGTGCGCAGCACCGCCGCACCCTGATAATAGATATCAAGAAAGTCCTGCAGATTGCTGAACTGATAAGCCGATCTCAGCTCCTCGACCGAGCCATAGGGCAGGGCGATGCCGCCGCGTTCGGCGAGCGCGAACATCAGCTCGGGTTCCAGGCTGCCTTCGATATGAAGGTGCAGCTCGGCCTTGGGCAGGCCGGTGATGAAGGTGCGAAGGTCTGACATTATGGCCCCAGGGATGGCAATGGTCCTCAGGATCGCGGCTTTCCGCGCGCCGCACAAGCCCCGCCGGCGGCGGGCCGGCGCGATCAACATGAACGGATTTTTGACCATTTGCCGGCGAGCGGCCTAAGAGGGAAGGATGCTGCCGCGAAAACCGGCCCGGAGGAACGGGCCAGCGAACAGACCGGACTTTGGTGGAGAGGCACGGCCATGACGTTGAAAGCGGACCTGTTCTGGTCGTTCCGCAGCCCTTATTCCTATCTCGCCATGCCGCGTTACCGCGCGCTGGTGCGCGACCATGATCTGGAGATCGTGCTGCGCCCGGTATGGCCGCTCGCGGTCCGCGATCCGGGCTTTTTCGCGCACAATCACCCCAATTGGCTGAAATACACGCGGCTGGACGTGCTGCGGCTGGCCGATTTCCATGGCGTGCCGTTTGCGCCGCCCCGGCCCGATCCGATCGTGCAGGACATCGACACCGGCGAGATCGCCGCCGAACAGCCGTTCATCCGCCGGCTCGTCCGCCTTGGTCAGGCGGCGGCGCGGCGCGGCGCGGGCTTTGCCTTTGCCGATGAGGTGTCGCGGCTGATCTGGGGCGGGACCGAAAACTGGCATGAGGGCGCGCATCTGGCGAGCGCCGCCGCCTGGGCCGGGCTGGTGCTCGAGGAGCTGGACGCCGAGGTGGCCGACGATGCCGCCGCGCTCGATCAGGAAATCGAGGGCAATCAGCAGGCGCTGGAGGCGGCGGGCCATTGGGGCGTGCCGACCTTGGTGTTTCAGGGCGAGCCGTTTTTCGGGCAGGACCGGATCGAACTCGCCAAATGGCGGATGCAACAGGCAGGACTGACGGAACGCGAATGACCGGGGCGACGACGCATTTTTTCACCGCGAATGACGGCATCCGCCTTGCGTGGCATGAACTCGGCACCGGCCGGCCGCTGATCCTGATCCACGGGCTGTTTTCCAACGCGGCGACCAACTGGATCCGTTATGGCCATGCCGCCAAGGTGGCGGCGCTCGGCTACCGGGTGATCATGCCCGATCTGCGCGCGCACGGGCAGAGCGATGCGCCGCATGATGCGCGCCATTATCCGGGTGACGTGCTCGCCGATGACGGGCTGGCGCTGATCGCGCATCTGGGGCTGACCGATTATGATCTGGGGGGCTATTCGCTCGGCGCGCGCACGACGATGCGGATGATCGTGCGCGGCGCGACGCCGGGCCGCGCCATCCTGTCGGGCATGGGGCTGGAAGGGCTGATCGGCACATCGGGGCGGGCGGCGCATTTCCGCCATATCCTGACCAATCTCGGCAGCTTTGCGCGCGGCACGCCCGAATGGAATGCCGAGGCGTTTCTGAAGACCACCGGCGGCGATCCGGCGGCTTTGATCCACATTCTCGACACTTTTACCGACACCCCGGCCGAGGCGATCGGCGCGATCGCCATGCCGACTTTGGTGCTGTGCGGGGTCGAGGACCGCGACAATGGCTCCGCCCCGGCGCTGGCCGAGGCGCTGCCGCATGGCGCGCTGGTCGAGATTCCGGGCGGGCACATGTCGGCGGTGGTGAAGCGCGAACTGGGCGACGCGCTCGCCGCCTGGCTGGGACCGGCGGCCTAAAGCATTTTCGAGCCGGGCGGCCACGCCCGGCGGCTCGGAAAATGCGGTAAATCACAGAGCATTTTCGAGCCGGGCGGATACGCCCGGCGACTCGGAAAATGCGGCAAATCACAGAGCATTTTCGAGCCGGGCGGCCACGCCCGGCGACTCGGAAAATGCGGCGAATTAAAAGACGAGAAATTGGCGGGGCCGGGATCCCCGGCCCCGCAGCGCAAGGCTTATCTGAACGGCGGCTCGTTGAACGCGCGCAGCTTGCGGCTGTGGAGCTTGGCCCCTTCGCGGCGCAGTTCGGCACAGGCTTCGATGCCGATCTGCATATGCTCGTTGATCGCCCGCTCGTAAAAGCGGTTGGCTTGGCCGGGCAGCTTCAGCTCGCCATGGAGCGGCTTGTCCGACACGCAGAGCAGCGTCCCATAGGGGATGCGGAAGCGGAAGCCCTGGGCGGCGATGGTCGCCGATTCCATGTCGACGCCGACCGCGCGCGACTGCGAGAAACGCAGCGCAGATTTGGAATAGCGCAGTTCCCAGTTGCGATCGTCGGTGGTGACGATGGTGCCGGTGCGCAGCCGGCGCTTGAGCATGTCGGCGCTTTCGCCCGACACCGTCTCGGCCGCGCGGGCCAGCGCCTGCTGCACTTCGGCAATCGCCGGCACCGGGATTTCGGGCGGCAGCACATCGTCCAGCACATGATCGTCGCGCAGATAGGCATGGGCGAGCACATAATCGCCGATGCGCTGGCTGGGGCGCAGGCCGCCGCAATGGCCGATCATCAGCCATGCCTCGGGCCGCAGCACCGCCAGATGGTCGGTGATCGTCTTGGCGTTGGACGGGCCGACGCCGATATTGACGAGGCTGATCCCGGTCCCGTCACCGGCCATCAGGTGCCAGGCGGGCATCTGGTGCCGCCGCCACGCATAATCGGCGACCGCGCGTTCGGGGTCGAGCGTCTCGCGGGTCATGAACAGCCCGCCCGGGCCGGACAAGGCGGTGTAGCGCTCATCCTCCTTCAGCGTCCGGCATGCCCATTGCACGAACTCGTCGACATAGCGGTGATAGTTGGTGAACAGGATGTAGCGCTGGACATGCTCGGGCGGCGTGCCGGTATAGTGGCGCAGCCGGGCCAGCGAGAAGTCGGTGCGCAGCCCGTCGAACAGCGCCAGCGGCCGGGGCGTGTCGGGATCGTCGGAGGGCAGGCCATCGGCAATCTCGTCGCCGATATGCGCCAGCTCGGTCGCCGGGAACCAGCGCGCCAGCTCGGCCGGGGCGACGCCTTCGAGCGTCAGGTCATGGCCGGGATCGAGCACATAGGGGAAGGGGATTTCCTGCCGGCTGCGCGCCACTTCCACGGTCACGCCATAGCCCGACATCAGCAGGTCGAGCTGTTCGGTCAGATAGCCGGCAAAGCTGCGCGGGCGGGTGACGGTGGTTGCATAGATGCCCGGCGCGACCAGCCGGCCAAAGGCGCGCAGCGGCGGCGGCGTTGGCGAGTCGCCCCGGTAGCGGATGCGCAGTTCGGGATAGCAGAACAGCCCGGCCTCGCGGGCGGCGCGGTCGGGCTTGATGCCGTCGACCACAAAGGCGGAAATGGCGGCCTGAAGCGCCTCGACCGCAGCGTCGTAGATGCGCGCCAGTTCGTCGATCAGCGCGGCGGGGGTTTGTTCGATGGTCTGTGCTGTCATGACCAGCAGATACCGGGCCGGCATGACGTTGCCAAGACGGCCATTGGTCGGCCCGGCGGTGGGGTGAAGGCCGGCCGCGAAACGGGGACGGGCTGGCCCGCCCCCGTGCCATGGTTACAGCTGGCCTAGCAGATGCTCGGCCGAGCTGACGCGGAACTCGCCCGGCGCTTCGACATTGAGTTCGCGCACCACGCCGTCCTCGACGATCATCGAGAAACGCTGGCCGCGCTTGCCCATGCCGAATTTGCTGCCGTCCATCGTCAGGCCGAGCGCTTCGACCAGATCGCCATTGCCGTCGGCCAGCATCGTCACCTTGCCCTCGGCACCCGCCGACTTCGCCCAGGCGGCGAGCACAAAGGCGTCGTTGACGGCGGTGCAGGCCACTTCGTCCACGCCCTTGGCCTTCAGCTCGTCGATCTTGTCGACAAAGCCCGGCAGATGGCGCGCCGAGCAGGTCGGGGTGAAGGCACCGGGAACCGAGAACAGGGCGACGCGGCGGCCCTTGAAGAAATCCTCCGAAGACACCTGATCGGGGCCCGATTCGGTCACCTTGGTCAGCGTCACGGCGGGCAGTTTGTCGCCGGCATTGATGGTCATGCGGATCTCCTTTGTCGCACCGGCCCCTCGAGTCGGGGACGCGCCGCTAGGTCGGGTCGGCGCGGCCTCAGGTCAAGCGGGCCGAACCGGTTTGCGGGCGGATTGGGCTTCGTCCGCGACGGGCCTATATGGAGGCGATGGAGTCGCGCTTCCTTTCCGGCCAGCTGCTGCTTGCCCTGCCGGGCATCGGCGATCCGCGCTTCGAGCGGGCGGTGATCGCCATGTGCGCGCATGACGAGCGCGGAGCGCTGGGCATCGGCATCGGCAAGCTGGCGCCCCGGTTCGGCTTTCACGCGCTGCTCGGCCAGTTCGGCATCGCGCCCGGCGAGGCCCCGGACGTGCCCGTGCATATCGGCGGGCCGGTCGAGCCGCAGCGCGGCTTTGTGCTCCACACGCTCGACTGGGGCGGGCAGGACACGATCGAGGTGGCGGGGCGGTTCGCGCTCACCAACACCGTCGATGTGCTGCGCGCGATTGCGGCGGGCAAGGGGCCGGCGCGCTGGCTCGCCGCGCTCGGCTATGCCGGCTGGGCGGACGGGCAGCTGGAGGAGGAGCTGACCCGGCATGGCTGGTTCATGACCGAGGCCGAGGAAAAGCTGCTGTTCGACACGCCGGTCAATGAACGCTGGGGCGCGGCCTATCGTCAGGCCGGCATCGATCCGCGCCTGCTCGCCCCCACTGCCGGGCTGGCCTGAGCCGGAACGCTCCCGTCCCGCCCGTCATCAAGCCGTCACCGCCCGCTCATAGGGCGGGCCGGACGCTTGAGGGGACCGGCATATGGCACATGGACGGGCAGCGACGATGAAGGCGGTCGGGGCCGCCGCGATCCAGCATAAGGGGCTGTCGCGTCAGGGCCTGCTCGAACGCGCCTTTGCCTTTGCGTTTCGCGGGCTGGTCTATGCGCAGATCTGGGAGGACCCCGATGTCGATATGGAGGCGCTTGCCATCCGGCCCGACAGCCGGATGGTCGCGATTGCCAGCGGCGGCTGCAACGTGCTCAGCTATCTGACCGCAGATCCCGCGCATATCACCGCGGTCGATCTCAACACCGCGCATGTCGCGCTCAACCGGCTGAAGCTGGTGGCGGCGCGGCATCTGCCCGATTATGCGGCGTTCCGGCGCTTTTTCGCCGAGGCGGATACCCCCGAGAACATCCGCGCCTATCGCGACCATGTCCGCCCGCATCTGGACGAGGTGTCGCGCCGCTACTGGGAAGGGCGCGACCTGATCGGCCGGCGGCGCATCCGCGGCTTTGCGCACGGCATCTACAAGCGCGGGCTGCTCGGCGGCTTTATCGGCCTCGCCCATGGGCTGGCGCGGCTCTACCGTGTCGACCCGCGCGAGCTGCTCGCCGCGCGCACCGTCGAGGAACAGCGCGCGATCTTTGACCGCCGCCTCGCCCCGGTGTTCGACAGGAAGCTGATCCGCTGGCTGACCGACCAGCCGGCCTCGCTGTTCGGCCTCGGCATCCCGCCCGCCCAATATGAGGCGCTGGCCGGCGACGAACCGGCGGGGATGGCGGCGGTGCTGCGCGCGCGGCTGGAAAAGCTCGCCTGCGATTTCGACATTCGCGACAATTATTTCGCCTGGCAGGCGTTCGGGCGCGGCTATGGCAAGGAACCGGCCGCCCCGCTGCCGCCCTATCTGCAGGCCGCCAACCATAAGCTGGTGACCGGGCGGGTGGACCGGGTGACGGTGCGCCACGCCAACTTCACCGACCATCTGGCCGAACAGCCCGATGCCAGCCTTGACCGTTATGTGCTGCTCGACGCGCAGGACTGGATGACCGATGCGCAGCTGACCGCGCTGTGGCGTGAAATCACCCGCACTGCGCGGCCGGGCGCGCGGGTGCTGTTCCGCACCGCCGCCGCGCCGACGCTGCTGCCCGGGCGCGTGCCCGACGCGATTCTGGACCGCTGGGATTATGCCGAGGAACAGTCGCGCGACCTGACCCGGCGCGACCGGTCGTCAATCTATGGCGGCGTCCATCTCTATGTGCTGCGCGGCTGAGCGGCGGCGGGGGGTGCGGCATGGCTGACGGATCGCTGGCCGGGCCGGGCACGGTCGCGGGGCGGATGGATGCGATCTATCGCAGCCAGCGCCATATCTATGATCTGACGCGCAAATATTATCTGCTCGGCCGCGACCGGCTGATCGCCGAACTGGCCCCGCCGCCGGGCGGGACGGTGCTCGAAATCGGCTGCGGCACCGCGCGCAACCTGATCGCCGCCGCCCGCGCCTGGCCGGGGGCGCGCTGGTTCGGCATCGATATTTCGGCCGCGATGCTCGACACGGCGGGGCGGGCGGTGCGCCGCGCCGGGCTGGACGGGACGGTGCGGCTGGCGCGCGGCGATGCGACCGCGTTCGATCTCGCCGCGCTGTTCGGCGCGGACGAACCGGTCGGTCTGGCGCGCGGCGTCGACCGGCTGTTCATGTCCTACACGCTGTCGATGATCCCCGACTGGCGGGCCGCGCTCGATCAGGCGGCGCGGGCGCTGGCCCCGGGCGGGCGGCTGCACATCGTCGATTTCGGCCAGCAGGAACGGCTGCCGCGCTGGTTCGGGCGGCTGCTTTTCGCCTGGCTGGCGCGGTTCGACGTGTCGCCGCGTGCCGAGCTGGAGGCGGAGCTGGCGGCGCTTGCCGACCGGCATGGGCTGGTGCTGCGCTTCACCCGGCTGTTTCGCGGCTATGCCTGGCAGGCGCGGCTCGACCGGCCGGTGCCGATCGGCTCAGCGCCACAAGAGCAGCGTGGCAACACCTAGGCCGAGCATCACGACCAGCGCGCGCAGCCGGTCGGGATCGATCCGCCTCGCCAGCCTGCCGCCCGCCATGCCCCCGGCGAGCGCCGCAAGCGCCATCACCCCTGCCGCTGCCCAATCGGGCGGGGCGGCGGTGACGAACAGCAGCACCGCGCCCAGATTGGCGGCCAGCGCGAGGCCCTGTTTGAGCGCGTTGAGCCGCACCAGCGTGTCATCGCTGCCCAGCGCCAGCAGGGCGAGCAGCATCACGCTCAGCCCCGCGCCGAAATAGCCGCCATAGACGCAGGCGGCGAACACCGCCGCCGCCAGCGCAAGCGCGCCTGCCGCCGGGCGCATGCCTGCCGTCCGCCGCGCGGCGAGCCAGCGTTTGAGCCGTGGCTGACCCGCGAGCAGCAGGCAGCCGGCGATCAGCAGCCATGGGGTGAGCGCGGCAAAGGTGCGCGCGCCGCTGACCAGCACCAGCGCGCCCCCGGCCAGCCCGCCGAGCAGCGCAATCGGCAGCAGCCGCACCAGCGTGCGGCCCTGACCGGCCAGATCGGCGCGCTGGCCGAGCGTTCCGCCCAGATAGCCGGGCAGCAAGGCGACGCTGCTGGTGATGTTGGCGACAATCGGCGGCAGCCCGACCGCGATCAGCGCAGGAAAGCTGATCAGCGAACCGCCGCCGGCAATCGCGTTGATCGCGCCTGCGGCAAAGCCCGCCAGCGCGAGCAGACCGAACGCGCCCACGGACAGCACGGGCGTCACGCTCAGGCCGCCAGCTTCATCTCCAGCCGGTCCCAGATCTCGACCAGCGCGCGGGTCAGGTCGCGCATCATCGCTTCGGTGTGCGACGGGCCGGGGGTGAAGCGCAACCTTTCGGTGCCGCGCGGCACGGTCGGGAAGTTGATCGGCTGCACATAGACGCCATATTCGGCGAGCAGAATGTCGCTGATCCGCTTGGCGCGCACCGGATCGCCGACCATCAGCGGCACGATATGGGTGGTCGATGCCATGACCGGCAGCCCGGCTTCGGCGAACAGCCGCTTGAGCGTGGCGGCGGCGGCCTGCTGGCCGTCGCGCTCTTCGGCCGAGGCCTTCAGATGGCGGACGCTCGCCAGCGCGCCCGCGACCAGCACCGGCGACAGCGAGGTGGTGAAGATGAACCCCGGCGCATAGGAGCGGATGACGTCGACGATCACCTGATCGGCGGCAATATAGCCGCCCATCACGCCGAATGCCTTGCCGAGCGTGCCTTCGATGATCGTCACCCGGTCGGCGACCGCGTCGCGTTCGGAAATGCCGCCGCCGCGCGCGCCATACATGCCGACCGCATGAACCTCGTCCAGATAGGTGATGGCGCGATATTTGTCGGCAAGGTCGCAGATCTCGGCGATCGGCGCGACATCGCCGTCCATCGAATAGACGCTTTCAAACGCGATCAGCTTGGGCGTGTCGGGCGCTTCGGCGGCCAGCAGCTCTTCCAGATGGGCGAGGTCGTTGTGGCGGAACACGCGCTTTTCGCAGCCCGAATTGCGTATGCCCGCGATCATCGAGGCATGGTTGAGCGCGTCGGAGAAGATCACGCAGCCGGGCAGGATCTTCGCCAGCGTCGACAGCGTCGCTTCGTTCGACACATAGCCGGAGGTGAACAGCAAGGCGGCTTCCTTGCCGTGCAGATCGGCAAGCTCGCTTTCCAGATCGACATGATAATGGGTGTTGCCGCCGATGTTGCGCGTGCCCCCCGATCCCGCGCCGACATCGTGCAGCGCGGCTTCCATCGCGGAGATGACCTTGGGATGCTGGCCCATCGCCAGATAGTCGTTCGAGCACCAGACGGTGATCGGTTTGGGGCCGTTATGCCCGGCAAAGCAGCGCGCATTGGGGAACATGCCCTTGTTGCGCAGGATGTCGATGAACACCCGGTAGCGGCCCTCGGCATGCAGCCGGTCGATCGCCTGGGTGAAGATGCGCTGATAGTCCAAGGTTGCCGCTCGCGTCATCGGGTCCGGCAGCGCCCATACTCCAAATCGCCCCATGCTCGCCAGCGCGAACGTCTCGCAGAAAAATCGCTAAAGCTGATCGATTTTCTGCAGCCCGAAACGCGCCAGCGCCGGGCGCAGTGCCTTGGTAGCGGGATCGAGCCGGGTGAAGATCGCCGTACCCGGCACCGGCGATTCCGGCCAGTCCTGTCCTTCCGTCAGATGGACGATGCGCCGGGCAATGCCGTCCGCACCGTCGAGATAGGTGAGCGGGCGCGCGGCGGCGAGTTCGGGTTCGACCAGCCGGAAATGCGTGCAGGCAAGCACGACCACATCCATCCGCTCGCCCCCCGGCTGGTCGGTCAGGCCGCGCAGGATCCGGGCATAGGCGGCCGGATCGGTCGCCTCGCCGCGCAGCTTGGCCTCGGCCAGATCGACCAGTTCGGCGGTGCCGTGGCGCAGCACCGTGCAGTCGCCGGCAAACTCCGCCGCCAGCCGGTCGACATAGGGCTGGCGCACCGTCGCTTCGGTGCCGAGCACGCCGATCACCCGGCTTTTCGAGGCAAGCGCGGCCGGCTTGATCGCCGGCACCGTGCCGACCACCGGCAGGTCGAGCGCGGCGCGGACATGGCCGAGCGCGATGGTCGAGGCGGTGTTGCAGGCGATCACCGCGACGCGCGGCTGGAACCGCTCGACCAGCCGGCCGAGCAGAGCGGGCACGCGCGCGGCGATCTCCGCCTCGGTGCGCGTGCCATAGGGATAGCCGGCGCTGTCGGCGGCATAGACGATGGGCGCGGTCGGCAGCAGCCGCTGCGCCGCGGCCAGCACAGACAGGCCGCCCACGCCTGAATCGAAGAAGAGCAGGGGGCGCATATCGGTCACGCCGATTGCCCTAGAGCATTTGCGAGCCGGGTGGAATCCGCCCGGCGGCCCGGCAAATGCGACACATCCAAAACCGGGAGCGGCTGCTCCCGCGCATTTGCGCGCCGGGTGGAATCCGCCCGGCGGCATGGCACATGCGGGATGAGGGGGAGCAGGCACCACCACGGCCACGCTCCCGCCCGCTCTTGTGTCGGCCCGCGCGGCGATTATGGTCGCGCGCCATGGGGGATATCCAGCTCGTGTCACCGGCCGCGTTGCCCGGCCTGTTTGCCATTGCCGCCATCGGCTATCTGCTCGGCAGCATCCCGTTCGGTCTGGTGCTGACCCGCGCGACCGGGGCGGGCGATCTGCGCCGTATCGGATCGGGCAATATCGGCGCGACCAATGTGCTGCGCACCGGCCGCAAGGGGCTGGCAGCGGCGACGCTGCTGCTCGATGCGCTGAAAGGCGCGGCGGCGGTGTGGGCCGGGATGGCGCTCAGCGGCGGCGATGCCGAAAGCGCGGGCGCGCTGATCGGCGGGGCGATGGCCTTTGTCGGCCATTGCTATCCGGTATGGCTTGGCTTTCGGGGCGGCAAGGGGGTGGCGACCTTTGGCGGCGTCGCGCTCGGTCTGTGGTGGCCGCTGGGGCTGGTCTATCTGGGCGTCTGGCTGGGAGTGCTGCTGGCCAGCCGCATTTCCTCGGTCGGCGGCTTTGCGGCGGCGCTTGCCGCGCCGCTTGCCGCCTGGGGCTGGGGGCGGCCGGGCGCGGCCTTGCTGTTTGCGGGCTTTGCGCTGCTCGTCTTCTGGCGTCACCGCGACAATATCCGCCGCCTGATCGCCGGCACCGAACCGCGGATCGGGCGCGGCAATGGCTGATGGCGGGCAAAGGGCCAGGCTCAGGCTGATCCGCACGCCCAATATCGGTCCCGTCACCTATCGTCAGCTGATGGCCCGGTTCGGCTCGGCCGAGGCGGCGCTGGATGCGCTGCCCGGCCTGGCGGCGCGCGGCGGGGCGCGCGGCTTCGTCGCCGCCGATCCCCGCGCCGTCGAGCGTGAGCTGGCGGCGGTCGACCGGCTGGGCGCGCGGATGATCTTCCTCGACGATCCCGGCTATCCGGCGTTGCTCGCCGCGCTCGACAATGCCCCGGCGGCGCTCACCGTGCGCGGCGACATGGCGCTCGCCAACCGGCCGTGCCTGGCGATGGTCGGCGCGCGCAACGCCTCGGCCGCCGCCTGCCGCTTTGCGCGCGGGCTGGCGCAGCAGCTGGCCGGGGAAAGCCTTGGCGGCGAGGGGCTGAGCATCGTCTCGGGGCTGGCGCGCGGGATCGACACCGCCGCGCATGTCGGCGCGCTGGCCGGCGGCACGGTGGCGGTGATCGCGGGCGGGATCGACACGGTGTTTCCGCCCGAAAATGCCGAGCTTCAGGAACGCATCGCCGTCGATGGGCTGCTGATCGCCGAACAACCGCCGGGCACCGAGCCGCGCGCGCGCCATTTTCCCTATCGCAACCGCATCATCGCCGGGCTGGCGCTGGGCACGGTGGTGATCGAGGCCGCGCCGCGCTCCGGCTCGCTGATCACCGCGCGGCTGGCCGGGGAGATTGGCCGCGAGGTGATGGCGGTGCCGGGATCGCCGCTCGATCCGCGCGCGCAGGGCTGCAACGCGCTGATCCGCGAGGGCGCGACGCTGGTGCAGTCCGCCGCCGACATATTGGAGGCGCTGCGCCCGATCGACCCGCGCAGCGTCGCCGGGCCGGCGGGGGGCTATCGCGCGCCGCCGATTGCCGCCGATGCCGATGATGGCGACCGCGCGGCGCTGATCGCGCTGCTCGGCCCGGTGCCGGTGCCGGTGGATGAACTGATCCGCCAGTCGGGCCGCGCCGCACCGGTCGTGCAGACGGTGCTGCTGGAACTGGAACTGGCCGGGCGGCTCGAACGCCATGCCGGGGCGCGGGTGAGCCTCGTCTGATGCGGATGCCGGGGCTGTATGTGCAGGTGCTGCTGGCGATCCTTGCCGGGGTGCTGCTGGGCGCGCTGTGGCCGGAGGCGGGCACGGCGATGAAGCCGCTCGGCGATGCGTTCATCAAGCTGATCCGGATGCTGATCGGCCCGATCATCTTCGTGACCGTGACGCTGGGCATCGCCAAGGTCGGCGATCTGCGCGCCGTCGGCCGGGTCGGGCTGAAGGCGTTCGTCTATTTCGAGGCGGTGACAACGCTGGCGATGGTGATCGGGCTGGTGGTCGTCAATCTGGTGCGGCCGGGGGCGGGGATCGGGGCCGATCCGGCGACGCTCGATGCCGGGTCGGTCGCCGCCTATGGCGCGCGCGCCGAGGCGGGCGGGGTGAGCGATTTTCTGCTCGGCATCATTCCCGACAGTTTTCTTGGCGCGCTGGCGGGGGGCGAGCTGCTTCAGGTGCTGCTGGTCGCGGTGCTGAGCGGGATCGCACTCGCGCGCGGCGGCAGCCATGCCGCAGGCGCGCTCGACGTGATGGAACGGATCGGCGATTTCCTGTTCCAGATCATCGCGCTGCTGATGCGGCTGGCCCCATTGGGCGCTTTCGGGGCGATGGCCTTCACCATCGGCCGCTACGGGATCGGGACGCTCGCCCAGCTCGGCGCGCTGATGGCGAGCGTTTATCTGACCTGCGCGCTGTTCATCGCCGTCGTGCTGGGGGTGATCGCGCGGCTGGCGGGGTTCAGCCTGTGGGCGTTCCTGCGCTATATCGGCGATGAATTGCTGATCGTGCTCGGCACCTCATCGTCCGAAACCGCGCTGCCGCCGCTGATGGCGAAGCTCGAAAAGCTCGGCTGTGCGCGCCAGGTGGTCGGGCTGGTGGTGCCGACCGGCTACAGCTTCAACCTCGATGGTACGTCAATCTATCTGACGATGGCGGCGATCTTCATCGCCCAGGCGGTGGGGGTTGAGCTGTCGCTGGCCGATCAGCTGGCGCTGCTCGCGGTGCTGCTCGTCACCTCCAAGGGCGCAGCGGGGGTAACGGGGGCGGGGTTCGTGACGCTGGCGGCGACGCTCAGCGCCGTCGATACCGTGCCGGTGGCGGGCATTGCGCTGATCCTGGGGGTCGATCGGTTCATGTCGGAAGCACGGGCGATCACCAATCTGATCGGCAATGGCGTCGCGACCATCGCCATCGCCCGCTGGGAAGGCGCGCTCGATCGCGACACGTTGGCCCGGGAACTGGGCGCGCGGAAGTTGGGGCCGCGCGCCTGATCAGGCGCGTTCGCGCGTCGCGCTGAAGCGGATCGCCGGATAGCGGCCGGCGACATAATTCACTTCCCACGCATCCTTGGCCATGAACACCAGCGCCTCGTCGCGGTCGCGGGCGAGCGCGGCGCGGTGAAACTCGGCAAAGCTTTTGAGATCGGCATCGCTGCCCGCGATCCAGCGCGCCGTATCCCAGGGCGAAGCCTCGAGCCGGGCATCGACCTTATATTCCGCCTCCAGCCGCGACACGAGCACTTCGAGCTGGAGCTGGCCGACCACGCCCACCACCCACTGGCTGCCGATTTCGGGGTAGAAGACCTGGATGATGCCTTCCTCGGCCAGATCGTCGAGCGCCTTGCGCAGCTGCTTGGTCTTGGTCGGGTCCTTGAGCGCGACGCGGCGCAGCAGTTCGGGCGCGAAATTGGGCAGGCCGGTAATCACGCGCGGCGCGCCGTCGGTCAGCGTGTCGCCAACGCGCAGCGTGCCGTGATTGGGGATGCCGATGATGTCGCCCGGCCAGGCTTCCTCGGCGGTTTCGCGTTCGCGCGCAAAGAACAGGATCGGGCTGTGGACCGAAATCGCCTTGCCGGTGCCGACCTGGGTCAGCTTCATGCCACGGCGGAACCGGCCCGAGCACAGGCGCATGAATGCCACCCGGTCGCGGTGCATCGGGTTCATATTCGCCTGCACCTTGAAGATGAAGCCGGTGACCGCCTGATCGTCGGGCGACACCGGGGCGGGATCGGCCGGCTGGGGGCGCGGGCTGGGGGCAAAGCGGGCGAGCGCGTCGATCAGCTCGGCGACGCCGAAATCCTTGAGCGCCGACCCGAAATAGACCGGCGTCAGATCGCCATGGCGATAGGCCTCGGCATCGAAAGCGGCATAGCCGGCCCCGGCCAGCTCGGTCTCCTCGGTCAGCCGCGCCAGCGCATCGGCGCTGATCGCCGCCGCCAGCCGGGGATCGTCAAGTCCGCTGACCGTCGTGACGTCGCCCTCGAACGCGGCCGTGCCGTCGGCTGCCGGGCGCATCAGCCGGCCGCCTTCCAGATCATACAGCCCTTCGAATGTGCCGCCCATGCCGACCGGCCAGTTCATCGGCGCGACGTCGAGCGCCAGCTGATCGGCAATCTCGTCGAGCAGCGCAAACGGCTCGCGCCCTTCGCGGTCGACCTTGTTGATGAAGGTGATGATCGGCACCGAACGCAGCCGGCACACTTCGAACAGCTTGCGCGTCTGCGCCTCGATCCCGCGCGCGGCGTCGATCACCATCACCGCCGAATCGACCGCGGTCAGCGTGCGATAGGTGTCTTCGGAAAAATCCTCATGCCCCGGCGTGTCGAGCAGGTTGAAGGTCAGCCCGTCGCGCTCGAACGTCATCACCGACGAGGTGACGGAGATGCCGCGCTGCTGCTCGATCTTCATCCAGTCGGACCGCGCCCGCCGCGCCGCGCCGCGCGCCTTGACCTCGCCCGCGGCATGGATCGCGCCACCGAACAGCAGCAGCTTTTCGGTCAGCGTCGTCTTGCCGGCATCGGGATGCGAAATGATCGCAAAGGTGCGCCGGTCAGGGCGGGTCAGGGGGCGTGCGTCCATGGTCGCGGGGCCTTAGAGCATTTTCAAGCCGGGGGGAAACACCCGGCGGCCCGGAAAATGCGACCATCGGGCAAGCTGGCGCGGCCCGTGTGGCGCAACCGCGGCGGCGGCCGCACCAACGCATTTTCAAGCCGGGGGGAAACACCCGGCGGCCCGGAAAATGCGGCCGGCAAAGGCCGTGCGGGAGCGGTGGTCCGCCGTGCCCGGACTGGGTGGCCCGGCGGCGGCGCTGCCGCTGGCCGGGCCGGGAACGGCTCAGCCGGCGCGGCTGAGCGGCCCGATCTCTCCGTCCATGTCCACCCGGCCGCCCGCCGCCCGGCGGCGTTGCAGCCAGTCGCGCAGCAGTTCGGCCGATGTATGGTCGGCATCGGCAAGGCCGCGCACGTCGAGCCTGACCGGCCCCGCGGCGGGGGCGGAATCGAGCGCAGCCGACAGGCGCGGCAGCGTGAGGAAGGTCGCCGTGCCGTCGAGGCGGATCGCATGGGTGTCGCCGTCGCTGCCGGTGTCGACCTTCAGCCCGAGCCGCTTCACATGCGGGATCAGCTCGACCAGCGACAGCGCGATGCCGAGCAGCACGCCGGTCAGCAGATCGGTGGTGACGACCGCGATCAGCGTTGCCGCCCAGATCAGCGCCGGCAGCACGCCATAATCGCGCAGCAGATGCCGGGCATGATCGAGGCTGACGAGCCGCAGCCCGGTGACGACCAGCACCGCGCCAAGGCTCGCCATCGGGATCGCTTCCAGCACGAACGGCAGCAGCGCGACAAAGCCGAGGATCCACACGCCGTGCAGGATCGCCGACAGCCGCGACACCGCGCCCGCCTGCACATTGGCCGAGCTGCGCACGATCACCCCGGTCATCGGCAGCGCCCCTGCAAGGCCGCACAGCAGATTGCCGATGCCCTGGGCGCGCAGTTCGCGGTTGTAATCGGTGCGCACACCGTCATGCATCTTGTCGACGGCGGCGGCCGACAGCAGCGTTTCCGCGCTGGCGATGAACGCGATGGCAAGCGCGGCCACGATCACCGCCGGGGTCGCGAGCGCCCCGAGGAAACCGCCGCCGGGCAGGGTGATGGCACTGGCGAGCGAGTCCGGCACGCTGACCCGGGTCACCCCGATCGTCGGGGCCAGCGCCGCCAGCGCGAGCGCCAGCCCGGTGCCGAGCAGCACGCCGACCAGCGCGCCCGGCACCAGCCTGAGCGCGGCCGGGCGGAAGCGTTCCCAGCCGATCATGCCGGCAATGGTCGTCAGGCCGATGGCAAATGCCATCTCGGCCGCCTGCAGATCGGCAAAGGACAGGCCAAGCAGCCGCCCCGGCATCGCGGCCAGATTTTCCAGCCCGCTCGCCAGCGGGCGGGCGTCGAACAGCAGATGGAACTGGCCGACAACGATCAGCACGCCGATGCCCGCGAGCATCCCGTGCACGACCGCCGGCGAAATCGCCCGGAACCAGCCGCCCATGCGGAACAGCCCGGCGGCGACCTGCAACAGCCCGGCCAGAACGAGGATCGGGCCGAGCGCCGCCAGCCCCAGATCGCGCACCAGTTCGAACACGATCACCGCCAGCCCGGCGGCGGGGCCGCTGACCTGAAGCGGCGATCCGGCGAGCATCCCGACGACGATGCCGCCGATGATGCCGGTAATCAGCCCTTTTTCCGGCGGCAAGCCCGAGGCGATGGCAATGCCCAGACACAGCGGCATCGCGACCAGAAAGACGACGACCGACGCGGTCAGATCGCGCAGCGTCATGGCCCTGGCGGACCCGGCGAGGCCGCCGCCGGCCGGTGCGGCCGCTGCTGTTCCGACGCGACCGGCAAAGCCGGTCATTCCGCTGCCTCGGCGATCAGGCTGAGGTCGGCGGCCTGACGCGGCCGCGCCTCAAGCGCGATCGGCATCG
This sequence comes from Sphingomonas sp. URJC2, assembly GCF_059803575.1. Classification (NCBI taxonomy): domain Bacteria; kingdom Pseudomonadati; phylum Pseudomonadota; class Alphaproteobacteria; order Sphingomonadales; family Sphingomonadaceae; genus Sphingomonas; species Sphingomonas sp. URJC2. The sequence goes on along the minus strand of NZ_JAPFGX010000019.1, from coordinate 7,102 downwards.
GCCGGTCCTCGCGGATCGGGGCGAAGCGGTTTGTCTGCCCGTCAAGTGCCAGCACCTCGCCGGCATGGATGTCGAAGAACCAGCCATGCAGCGACACCGTGCCGCGCGCGATTGCCGCGGCGACCGACGGATGGGTGCGCAGATGGGCAAGCTGGGCGACGACATTTTCCAGGATCGCGGCGCGCAGCCGGCCGGCCGGATCGAGATGGGCATAGCTGCTCTCGACGATGCAGCCGACCGCATGGCTGTGCTTCAGCCAGGCGGCGACATTGGGCATCGCCGACAGCGACTGCGGATCGAGCAGCGCCTTCATCGCGCCGCAGTCCGAATGGCCGCAGACGATGATGTCGTTCACGCCCAGCCCCTCGACCGCATATTCGACGGTCGAGGTCACACCGCCATTGGCCTGGGCGTAAGGCGGCACGATGTTGCCGGCGTTGCGGCACACGAACAGGTCGCCGGGATTGGCATGCATGATTTCTTCGGGCACCACGCGCGAATCGGCGCAGCTGATCATCAGCGCCTTGGGCCGCTGGCCATGGATGGCGAGCCGTTCGTACAGATCGCTGCGGTGCGGAAACACGTCCCGCTGAAACTGGATCACCCGCCCTGCCAGCTCGTTCATGATCGCCAACCCTTTTCGTGCCCAATGCCTCACGTGAAAGGATTAGGGCCTGTTCGTTGCTGCCGCTCCGCGGCTTTGTAAGGAAATGTTGCTGGCGGGCGTTCAGCGGCGGGGCAGGGCGAGTTCGGCCGCCAGCCCCCCTGCCGCCCGGTTGCGCAGGCGGATGCGCCCGCCCTCGCGCTCGGCATAGCGGGCAACGATCGCCAGCCCGAGGCCGAAGCCGACGGTGTCGCGCGGCCGCGCGCTGTCCACCCGCACAAACGGTTCGAGCACGCGGGCGAGCATCGCCTCGGGCAGGCCGGGGCCGTCATCCTCGACAGTGATCAGCAGCTCGTCGCCCATATTGGCGAGCGTCAGCACGGCATTGCCGCCATAATGCAGCGCATTGCCGACCAGATTGCCGAGCGCGCGTTTCAGCTCGACCGGCCGGACCAGCGCCTCCAGATGCACCGGGCCGAGATAGCGGGCATCCAGCCCGCGGTCGGCGGCATCGTCGATCACCGTTGCGCACAGGATCGCGATGTCGGTGCTGACCGGTTCTTCCGGATCGTCGTCGCCGCCCAGATAGGCGAGCAGCGACCCGACCATCGCCTCCATCTCGGCAATGTCGGACAGGATCGCCTCGCGCGCGTCCGCATCGCCGACATGATCGGCGCGCAGCCGCAGCCGCGCCAGCGGGGTGCGGAAATCATGGCCGACCGCGAACAGCGCCTGGGTGCGGTCGGCGATCAGCGCATGGATGCGCGCCTGCATCCGGTTGAACGCGGCGATCACGCGCGCGACATCGGCCGGGCCCTGTTCGGCGACCGGGCGTTCATCGCCGCTGCCGAACCGGTCCGCAGCGCTGGCGAGCGCGCGCAGCGGGCTGAGCACCCGCCCGATCAGCAGGCTGCCCAAGAGAATCAGCGCCGCCGCCGGGATCAGCGCCAGCAGCACCCGTTCGGTCGCGAGGTTGAGGCCGTGAACCGGCTCCAGCGTGCGGAAGGCCAGCCAGCTGCCATCCTTCAGCATCAAGGCACCGGTGACGACCGAACTGCGCCCGGGCGCTGCCAGCCGCACCTGCAGCCGCGTGTCGGCAAGCGAGGGTTCCCAGGCAATGATCTGGTCGCGCATCCCGTCGAGCGGCGGCGCGATCGGCGGGGCCTTGGGCACCGCCTGCTGCCAGCGCAGGCCATAACGGTCGGTCGTCAGGTCGCGCGCCATCGCCGGCCGCTCGCCCGCGGGGCGCGCCTCGACCAGATGGCGCGAAATCACCAGATGTTCGGCCAGCCGCCGCGCCTCGTCGTCGCGGACCGAAAACTGGCTGGCGCGTTCGTAAAGCAGCGTCGAGATCGCAAATTCGATCAGGATCGTCAGCAGCAGGATCGCGACAATCTGTCCGATCAGGCCAAGCGGCCGGCCCTTCACCCGCGCTCCACCGGCACGTTCAGCATATAGCCGACGCCGCGCACCGTGAGGATCGGGGCATCGCGTCCGGCACCCGACAGCTTGCGCCGCAGGCGGCTGACCAGCACGTCGACGCTGCGGTCGGAACTGTCGCCCAGCCGGGCGCGCGACAGCTCGATCAGCCGCTCGCGCGCGATCACGCGCTGCGCATGGTCGCACAGGGCGACAAGCAGGTCGAACTCGGCCCCGGTCAGGTCGACGATCGCGCCGGTGGGCGACAGCAGCTGGCGGCGCGGCAGGCTCAGCCGCCAGCCGTCGAAGGACAATGTGCCATCGTCGCGCGCGCCCTGGTCCGGGGCCAGAGGCGGGCGGCGCAGCACCGCCCGCACCCGGGCGATCAGCTCGCGCGTGCCGAACGGCTTGGCGATGTAATCGTCCGCGCCTAGCTCCAGCCCGACCACGCGGTCGGTCTCGCTGTCCTTGGCGCTGACGAAGATGATCGGCGCGGCGCTGCGCTGGCGCAGCGCGCGGCACAGGTCGAAGCCGTTGGTGCCCGGCAGCATCACGTCGAGCAGGACAAGATCGACCGGCCCGCGCTCGAACGCCTGCCACATGTCGGGGGCGGCGGCGGCCGGCTGCACGGCGAAACCGTTTTCGCGCAGCGCCCGCGTCATCAGCGCACGCAGCGCGGGATCGTCTTCGACCAGCAGGATATTTGGCGCGCTCACCCCTTGATCACCTAGAAACGAGCCGGGCGCCGGTCAATCACGCGCCGGTCCGTCGGGCGGGGGGCGGCCGGCCGGCTCGTCGCCCGTCTTGGCCGTCATGCGCGCGGCGGCGATGCTGGCGGCAAGGCTTGCCAGATCATAGGGTTTGCGCAGCATCCGGCTGCCGGGGGCCAGCGCCCGGCGAACAAGATCGGTATCGGCAAAACCGGTGGCGAAGATGATCGGCGCGGTGATCCCCGCCGCGCGCAGCGCGCGGGCGGTGTCGGCCCCGTTCATGCCCGGCATCACCAGATCGACGATCATCAGCTCGGGCGGCTCGGCGCTTGCAAGGGCGAGTGCCGCCGCGCCGCTTTCCGCCGCGACCGGCCGGTGTCCCAGATCCTCGAGCATCGCGACCGTCATCGCACGGACATCGGCATCGTCGTCGACCACCAGGATGCGCGCTGGCGGGATCCTCGCGGGCTGGCCGGGCATGGCCGTATCGGCCGGCGCAGCGGCGGGGCCGGGCACGGTTGCGCGCAGCAGGATCGCCACGGTCGTGCCTTCGCCAAGCCGGCTGGCGATTTCCGCCCGGCCACCGGACTGGCGGGCGACCCCGTAGACCATGCTCAGGCCCAGACCGGTGCCGCGATCGACGCTCTTGGTGGTGAAGAACGGGTCAAACGCGCGGGCGGCGGTTTCGGCGGTCATCCCCGTGCCGGTGTCGCCGACGCTGATCCGCACATAATCGCCATCGGCCAGTTCGGCGTCGCCGGCGATCCGTTCGGCGGCGACGCGGATCGTGATCCGGCCGCCGCCCGGCATGGCGTCGCGGGCGTTGATCGCAAGGTTGAGGATCGCCAGCTCGATCTGGGTCGGATCGGCGAGCACGGCGGGCGTATCCGGTGCGATGTCGACGGCGATGGTGACCGCCTGGCCCACCGCCGTGCCAATGAGCGGACGCATCGCCTCGATCAGCGGGCCGGGTGCGCAGGGGCGCAACTCCAGCCTCTGGGTGCGCGAGAAGGCAAGCAGCTGCGCGGTCAGCCGCGCCCCCCGGTCCGCCGCCTGCGCGCCGAGCGCGGCCCATTTGGGCACGTTCGGCGATGCGGGATGTTTGGTGATGAGCGCGAGGCTGGCGGCGACGCTTTGCAGCAGATTGTTGAAATCATGCGCGATACCCCCGGTCAGCTGGCCGACCGCTTCCATCTTATGGGCCTGGCGCAGCGCATCCTCGACCCGCTTGCGCTCGGCAATCTCGTGGGTCAGCCGCTGCAGCGTGCGTTCCAGATGCAGATTCTGGTCGCGCAGCGCGGCTGGAGAGGGGACCATCAGCAGTTTGGGGATCATCGGCCACAGCACCAGCGCGGTGCCGATCGAGGCGATGGCGGTGACCACCTTGACGATCGCTTCGATGCCGTAATCGGCGTGCCAGAGCGTCCAGACCGACAGCAGATGCGTCGTCCCGCAGGCGACGATGAACAGCGCGAACAGCCAGAAAATCCAGCCGAAATCCAGGTCGCGCCGGCGGCGGACGAAACTGATCAGCGCCACCGGGATCGAGAAATAGGCCCCGGCAATCAGCAGATCGGCAATGACATGCGTCCAGACCAGCCGGGGATCCCATAACAGGCAATAGCCATGGGGGGCGAGGCGCCGTCCCGCTTCCAGGAATTCGGAAAACCAGGCCATGATGACGGGTCCTTGCGCGCGAACATGCCCCCCGGCTCGTTTTGCGGCGTGCGACTCGCCTGCGGATCAGGCGACCGGCATGGGTTCCCCGATCCGCGCTGCCAGCACAAGCTCCGGGATTGTTTGCAGATAAATCCCGAACCAGGGTGTGAAGCGGTGCGGCCGGGCCGCATATTCGGCCTCCAGCGCATCCGGCGCGATCCAGCGCCAGCCGCCGACTTCGCGCGGGTCGGGGGCCGGGGGCGCGTCGGTCTCGCCGATGAACAGATGGACGATCTCGTTTTCATACCAGCCATCGTTCAGCTCGGCATGATAGGCGGTCCGCCCGGCGGCATGCAGCCGGGGCGCAAGGCCCATTTCCTCGCGCAGCCGCCGCGCCGCCGCATCGGCATCGGCTTCGCCGGCGCGCGGATGGCCGCAACAGGCGTTCGACCACAGCCCGCCGCAATGATATTTGGACAGCGCCCGCTGCTGGAGCAGGATCTCGCCCGCGCTGTTGAACAAGAACACGGAAAAAGCGCGGTGGCGCAATGCTTTGCGGTGTGCGCTCAGCTTGGCGTGCAGCCCCGTTGGCTGGTCCCGCTCGTCGACCAGAATGACGCTTTCTTCTTCATCGTTCATCGTTCGGCGATCCGCTCTTGCCGTTTGCCCGCTGCGGACACTAGCATGTGTCAACTAAGTCTGACAGTGGAGTGCCGGTGAGCGGATTTCCTTTTGCGGCCATCGTCGGACAGGACGAAATGAAGACCGCGCTGCTGATCGCGGCGGTGGAGCCGCGAATCGGCGGCGTGATGGTGTTCGGGGATCGCGGCACCGGCAAGTCGACGGCGGCGCGTGCGCTCGCTGCGCTGCTGCCGCCGATGCGGGTTGCCGCCGGCTGCCGGTTCAACTGCGATCCCGACCGGGGCGGCTGTGCCGCGACCGCCGGCGATTGCGCGGCCGGCGAGGTCATCGAGGTGCCGGTGCCGTTCGTCGATCTGCCGCTGGGCGCGACCGAGGACCGGATCACCGGCGCGCTCGACATCGAACGCGCGCTGGTCGGCGGCGAAAAGGCGTTCGAGCCGGGGCTGCTCGCCCGCGCCAATCGCGGCTTTCTGTATATCGACGAGATCAACCTGCTCGAGGATCATCTGGTCGATCTGCTGCTCGACGTCTCGCAGTCGGGCGAGAATCTTGTCGAGCGCGAGGGACTGAGCATCCGCCATCCCGCCCGCTTCGTGCTGATCGGCAGCGGCAATCCGGAGGAAGGCGAATTGCGGCCGCAATTGCTCGACCGGTTCGGGCTGGCGGTCGAGGTGCGCTCGCCCGCCGATCTCGACGCACGGGTGGAGATCATGCGCCGCTGCGACGCGCATGACCGCGATCCGGCGGGTTTTGCCGCGCGCTTTGCGGCGGAGAACGGTGCGATCCTCGGCCGGATCGCGGCGGCGCGGGCGGCGCTGCCCGCCATCTCGGTCGGCGATGCGGCGCTGGCCGATGCCGCCGCGCTGTGCCTCGCGCTTGGCGTTGACGGGCTGCGCGGCGAACTGACGCTGATGCGCGCGGCCCGGGCGCTGGCCGCGCTGGGCGGGGCGGACGATGTGACCCGCGATCATATCCGTGCGGTCGCGCCGCTGGCGCTGCGTCACCGGTTGCGCCGCAACGTCCTCGACGAAACCGGATCGACGGTCCGGATCGACCGGGCGATGGCTGAACTCTGGCCATGACCGCGGCGGGGGCCGGTGCTGCGGGTGATGCGCAGCCTGACGATCCGGCCGACGATCTGGCCGATGCGCTGACGGCGATCCGGCTGTTCGCCTGCGACCCTCTTGGCCTGGGTGGGCTTTGGCTGCGCTGCGACGACCTGGTGTTCGAACGGCTGCGGCCGCTGATCGACGCGGCGCTGCCCCCCGCCATGGCGCGGCGGCGTCTGCCGCTGGGCATCGACGATGACCGGCTGCTGGGCGGCATCGATATCGGGGCGAGCCTTGCCGCCGGCCGGCCGGTGCGCGTCGCCGGGCTGATCGAGGAGGCGGCGGGCGGGCTGCTGATCCTGCGCGGGGCCGGGCGGATCGAAGACGGGCTGGCCGCGCGCCTCGCCCAGGCGCTCGATGCGCGGCAGGTGGCGCTGCTGCTGGTCGATGACGGCCGGGCGGGAGAGGCGGAGGGGGATGATCCCGTGCCGCCCGCGTCGCTGACCGACCGGCTGGCCTTTCATGTCGATCTGCGCGGGCTGCGGGCCTTGCCCCCGGCCGCGACCGGCGGTCCGGCGGCCCCTGCCGGCGGGGCGATGCCGTCCGCTGACGATACGACGCTGGCCGCGCTTGCCGGGGCGAGCCTCGCCTTTGGCATCGCATCGGGCCGGGCACCCGTGCTCGCGCTCAGGGCGGCGGTGGCGGCCGCGGCACTGGCCGGGCACGATGCGGTGGCGCGCGACGATGCGCTGCTGGCCGCGCGGCTGGTGCTGGGGCCACGGGCCACGCGCCTGCCGCCTGCCGAACCCGAGGACGCCGCCGATCCGCCGCCCGAGCCGCCGGAACCGCCTGATGCGCCCGATGATCGGCCCGAGGCAGAGGAGGATCGGCCCGAGGCCGAGCTGCCGCTTGAGGATCTGGTGCTCGATGCCGTGCGCGCCAGCCTGCCGCCCGAGCTGTTCGAGCGGCTGGCGGCCGAGCGGCGGCGGATGCAGGGCGGTCAGCGCGGGCGCGGGGCG